>JAYRXB010000281.1:0-2408 GCA_041917735.1 Cyclobacteriaceae bacterium | reverse complement strand
GATGCCATCCTCGGTGCCGCCGTGGCCGACTACCTCTTCAAGAAGTATCCTTTCAAGGATGAGGGCTTCCTCACCGAAATTCGTTCCCGGATCGTAAACCGGGATTCCCTGAATATTCTGGCCCGGAAGATCGGCATCAACCACATTGTCCAGTACGATCACAAGAACGCACAGCTGCAACGCGTGGTCCTGGGCAATACGCTGGAAGCCATCGTCGGCGCTGTCTACCTCGACAAGGGCTACCTCCGGTGCAAAAAGTTCGTTATCGACAAACTGGTTCAGCCGTACTTCGACCTGGATGTGGTGGTGCAAACCAACCTCAACTACAAGAGCAAGATCATTGAATGGACACAACGCAACGGGAAAACGGTTCGGTTTGAACTGATGGAGATGAAAAAGGAGCGAAACCAGAAGGAGTTCTCCATACAGGTCTTTGTTGCCGATGAACCGATGGGCGTCGGATATGGTTTTACCAAGAAACGGGCCGAACAGGATGCGGCGATGAAAACCTGCCAACTCCTGAACCTCGAGTAGATCATGACACGACTTAAACTTGGCGGCGCCACGCTCAACCAGATCCCGCTGGATTGGAACAACAACCTCTCCAACGTCCGTGAAGCGATCCGCGAGGCACGCCGGCAAGGTGTAGCGATCCTCTGCCTGCCTGAACTTTGCATTACCGGTTATGGTTGCGAAGATGCCTTCCTGAGTGACTGGGTGAGCGCCACAGCCTGGGAAAATGTTAAAACACTTCTGCCCGATTGCGAAAACATGGTGGTCTGCGTTGGCCTCCCCCTCCGCATCCATGGTAAAACATACAACGGTGTCTGCGTAATCAAGGACACCCGGGTACTCGGCATCTCGCTCAAGCAAAACCTGGCCAATGACGGCGTGCACTACGAACCCCGCTGGTTTGTACCCTGGGCACCCGAAAAGACTATCGACATCACCCTCGGTGAAGACACTGTGCGCGTCGGGGACCTGGTGTACGAATCGGGTGGTATCCGATTTGGATTTGAAATCTGCGAGGATGCCTGGAGCAAAAACCGCCCAGGCTACCGCCTGCAGAAGCGTGGCGTTGACCTGATCATGAACCCCAGCGCCAGTCATTTTGCACTGGGCAAAAGCAGCACCCGCGAGAAAGATGTCATCATCGACGGATCGGCAGCATTCAATTGCATTTACCTTTTTGTCAATCACCTGGGCAATGAGGCCGGTCGTATGATCTACGACGGTGACATTGTTTTCGGCCAACAGGGCAGGTTACTCGCCGTGAACACCCGGCTGTCGTTTCGTTCCTGGAACCTGCTCGCCGTGACCGTGGATACCGCCGGTCATGAGGCCTCCGAGCACAAGGCCATCACCGATGGTCGTGAACGCAACGAAGAATTTGCCCGGGCTGCATCGCTGGCGCTGTTCGACTACCTGCGCAAGAGTCGTTCCCAAGGCTTTGTGCTAAGCCTCAGCGGTGGTGCCGATTCGTCGGCCTGCGCGGTGCTTGTCGCGGAAATGGTCCGGCGAGCGACAGCCGAGTTGGGATGGAAGAACTTCTGGCAACAGCTCGGGCGCCAACCGGAAGGTTCTCCGGCTTCCCTGCGTGAGGCCGTTGCTGCCGTACTGACATGTGCCTACCAGTCGACACGCAACTCTTCGGACAGTACCCGGAGCGCCGCTCAACAACTCGCGCAGTCCCTCGGCGCCGTCTTCCACAGCTGGTCGGTGGAGGACGAAGCTGCCGGCTACACCGCGAAAGTTGAAACTGCCCTTGGGCGGAAACTGAGCTGGGAGACCGACGATATCGCATTGCAGAACATCCAGGCGCGATCGCGTTCACCGATTATCTGGATGCTGGCCAATATCCAGAAAGCCTTACTGCTGACTACCTCAAACCGGAGTGAAGGCGATGTGGGGTATGCCACCATGGACGGTGATACCAGCGGTAGCCTGGCACCCCTGGCGGGCATCGACAAGCCCTTCATTCTTCAGTGGCTCCGCTGGGCGGAGGCCCACCTTGGCTATTCCGGTTTGGCGGCAGTCAATAAACTCACACCCACTGCAGAACTTCGACCCGCCGACCGCGCCCAATCCGACGAGAAGGACCTGATGCCGTACCCGGTGCTGCTTTCGATTGAGCGTTTGGCGATCCACCAGCGCCAGTCACCGGCAGAAGTCTTTAAGCACCTGAAAGAACACCACGATCCGGACCAACTGAAGTCCTGGATTCGAATATTCTTCCGGCTATGGTCCACCAACCAGTGGAAACGCGAACGCCTGGCACCTTCGTTTCATTTCGACGACTTCAATGTTGACCCCCGATGCTGGTGCCGGTTCCCCATCTTGTCGGGAGGATTCAAGGACGAGCTGGAGCGGCTTTGACCGGCTTGCCAACCATCAATTTCACCCTATAT
>JAYRXB010000280.1:0-6327 GCA_041917735.1 Cyclobacteriaceae bacterium | reverse complement strand
TACCGCCACGGATAGGGACAAAGCCGAGTTTTTTCAATTCGGCAAAAGCGATGATTGCCGTGGAAGGCAGGTCACTGCTGTTATGCATAGCCATGGCCTTACTTCGCACCCTTTCGAGAGCGGCTTCCAATTGTGCCTCCCGTGCCTGGGCCTCTGCTCTTTCGATATCTTGAAACCGTACATATGCCTGTTCAAAAACGTTTGCAAACCGTTTCAGAATAGAATTCTCTTCATCCGAGAAATAGAAGTTCTGGTAGTTATTGATGTTAAGGCATATGTTCTTTCGAAAGACGATGGAAGAGGATAACGATTTGCCATTCAGGAGGTAGGCTTTGCGCTCTTCACTTGCTACGTGGCTGATTTCAGGCACAGAAAAGAAATGCATCCACCACCTGCGGTTTTCCTCCGCTGAAAGTGAAAATGCTTTGAAGTCTGAGCCGTCGGCCATGCCTTGCAGGATGATGTTGAATATGGGATGGTCGAAGTAGGGTACGGTAAGCTGAATCGGATAGGGTCTTTGTGCATTTGCCGACCACATGGTCAAGTCCTTGCCAGTGGATACCGGCAAGAAGGAAACTGATTCCATTCGAACGCCGAGCAGAGTAAGTTGCTCGGCAATGACCTTCATCGTTTCGGGCAAACCGTCGCTGCTATGCATGGCCATCATGGAGGCGCGGACACGTTCAAGCGCTGCTTCAATCTGCGCCTCGCGTGCTTGGGCTTCGGCCTTTTGCAAGTCGAGGAAGCGGGTGTAGGTTTGGCCGAATACTTTGGCAAACCGGATCAGCAGCTGTATTGCTTCCTCCGGAAAATGATCGTGGTGACTGATCAGCAGCAACCCGTGTGTGAAGAACGCGGCGTGATGAACCCGTTTGCCTTTCATTTGGGAATCGTCCAGCGGCATCTTTACATCCTCCCGCACAAACCGGATCCACTCCTTCAGTTCTGTTCCTTCCAGGTCAACGGTAATCGAGTCGGAACCCGCTTTCCAGGCGCTAAAAAACCTGGCAATGGTGGGTTGTTGAATGGAAGACTCGAACAGATGGGTGGCCTGCGTGCCCTTCTGATGGGTCACCCACCATTCAACCACCTCCTTTTCCTCCCGCATGATCCCGATACCAATGCGATCCGGGGTTTTTCCCAGCTGGCCAAACTGTTCAAAGAGTATTTTTGCCGTCTCCAGCAATTGCTCGCTCTTGTGCATGGCCATGGTGCTGGCACGCACGCGTTCCAGGGCTGCTTCAATCTGTGCTTCGCGCGCCTGAGCCTCGGCTTTTTGGAGGTCGAGGAAGCGGGTGTAGGTCTGTTCAAATACATTGGCAAACCGAACGACAATGTGGTTATCCTCATCCCGCAACGGTTTAGCCTGGAGATTGCCAATAAAGACGCAGATGTCTCTCATCAGGACCGCCGATCTGGCAAACCCGGGGCCATCGGTCCAGAAAGCCCTCGATTGACCCACGATCTGACTGGAAGGGTTGTGATGAGATAATACCTCCATCCATTCCCTGGTTTCAGAGGGTGTAAACACGTTCGCAAAAAACCTTACCCCTTTCTGTCGAGCCTCGAGTGCAGTTTGTGTAAGAGGATTGTTCACGCTGGGCATATATATTCTCTCGGGATGCTGAAGCCCTGGAGAAGCCATCCAAAAGTCAAGCGCACCCTCCGGACTCATTACTCCAAAAGCAACAAACCCAAAGCGGATCTTGAGGAGCTGTAATTGCTCAGACAATACGTTGATCACCTCCAGCAGTTCCTCACTCTTGTGCATGGCCATGCTTCGGGACCGGACCCGCTCCAGGGCTGCTTCAATCTGGGCTTCGCGTGCCTGGGCTTCGGCTCTTTGCAGATCGAGAAAGCGGGTATAGGTTTGATCGAAGACTTTGGCAAATCGTTCTAACAAGTGAAATGTTTCAGCCGGTTGTGGTTCATGCGTAGTGACCGAAATGGTGCCCTTTGAAAAACGGGCGATATGAATGATCCTTCTTTTTTCTGATCGCAATACTTCGGCTGGAGCTTTTGCGTTTGCCTTCGCTAATTGCTTCTTCCGATACGTATTGTAAGCTCGCAGTTCCTTTCCAGAAAGATCAATAATGGCTGAGCGCTGTTCGCCTTTCCAGGTATTGTACATCTTTTGTCCCACATGCGGCTCATCGATGCTGATTTCCACTTTTCCTTCCAGTAAACTTCCCTGCCAGGTATGCCAGAATTCAATCACCCGTTTTGTTTCGTTGATCAAACCGATGGTAAACTGTTCCGGCGACTGGCCCAGTTCCTTGAACTGCTGAAGATAGACATAGGCGGTCTCCGCCAGCTCTTCGCTCTTCTGCATGGCCATGGTTCTGGCGCGAATCCGCTCCAGCGCCAGCTCGATTTGAGCCTCGCGGGCCTGAGTTTCTGCTTTCTGCAAGTCAAGAAAGCGGGTATAGGCTTGCTCAAATACGTTGGCGAACCTGGTCAGGATGCTGTTCTGCTCTTCGTCGTAAGGAATGGCGTCATACCGGCTGATGGTGAGCATGATCTTGGAACCAAAAACAATTGACCGGGCGAGGCCATTCGCTTTCTTCATCAAGGCAATAGCCTCAGGATCCTTGCCCACAAGAGTATGACGAAGAAGGTGTTTCATCGCCGATCTGCCTTCGGCGCGCGTCAATACATCGGAATAGAGCGTCGCTCCCTTCAACGCGGACTTTACGGGTGCGTCGAACAGGGGGTGCTGGATGTAGGGGAGATGGATTTTCTCCGCATAGGCAAATCCCGGGCGGGCGAGCCACATGCTCCAGTCGTTGGTGCGGGTATAAAAGTTGAAGTTGGCCAGGTCGGCGGGTATGCCCAGCTTGGAAAACTGCTCCATCACCACCCGAATCACGTCGCGAAGTTGCTCGCTGCGCTGCATGGCGAGGGAATGCGAACGTACTTTCTCCAGCGCCGCTTCGATCTGCGCTTCCCGTGCTTGAGCCTCGGCAACTTTCAAATCCAGAAAGCGCCGGTACGCCAGGTCAAATACGCTGGCGGCCCGTCGCTGCAGGTAAATAGACTCTTCTGAAGGCTTTTTGATCGCCACCATGAGAAGAGCACCACCCGAAAACCGCGAGAAGTGATAGTATCGGGTCTCGGTCGTAGCTTTTTGCTTTACCATGGCTTCTCCGACCTCCGGCGCCAACCGAAAGAGTACTTTGTACCATTCTCTTTGCTTTGCTCCATTTACTTCGACGGTGTACTCCGGCAAGTTTTGATGGAAATTATTGAGCCATTCCTTGACCAACGCGCACGCGTCGTTAGGGATGAGCATCCTGCCTTTCGTGATCTTGCCTTTGGTCTTGGAGCCCAGTCTGAAGGCCCGCCACGAGACAATATGTCCCGGTACCTCCTTATAGAAGTGTAGCGCCGACGTCTCCAGCTCTGCCTGCCCCAGCATGGCCATTTGCTCGCGAAGGACATCCGCGACCTCCATGAGTTCTTCCGAGCGCTGCATGGCCAGGGAACGTGAACGGATTCGTTCCAGCGCCGCTTCGATTTGCGCTTCCTGTGCTTGAGCCTCAGCGACTTTCAGATCCAGAAAACGCCGGTACGCGATTTCAAAGACCTTCGCGAAACGCGTGGCCAGCAATTCTTCGTCAGCGTTCAGCAACCCATCAGAAAGGATATGGAGGTAGCCATGGCTAAAATTGAAGGCGTAGAAAACCGTCGGGTCAGGAAGTTTGGTGGTAACCTTCTTGTCAACATCCTCTGAGCCGATGGTGAGCCTGACGAACTTCAGGTGTTCCTTTAGTTCGGCACCTCCGACCGACTGGTAGAAGACGGGGTCCTGCCGTTGCCAGGCCTCATAGCGTTCCTGCAGCACCGGATCACCGACCAGTGGGAGCTTGAATCCCTCAACCCGCTTTCCTTTCGGCAGCGTCATCCATCCGCATTGAAAGTTGGCCTGCGTATCCACCTCAACAAAGCCACAGTTGAAGAAATTGGTAAGCCCGAGCGAGCTTAACTCTTTGTAAAGTATGACGGCCACATCGCTCAACTCCTGGCTTTTCCGCATGGCCAGGGAGCGGCTTCGCACGCGCTCGAGTGAAGCCTCTATCCGCGCTTCACTTGCCTGGGCTTCCGCTTTCTGGAGGTCTACGAAACGCAGGTAGATTAACCCGAAGACTTTGGCAAACCGGACCATGATGGATCGCTCATCCTCGCTCAGTGGATTCGCCGTGGTGATGTTGATGGTGCCCTGGTCAAAGAAGAAGGACTGATACGCCTCCGCTTTGTTCACCGCCTTGCGACCGGTCCCGGCCATGTAGACCGACATGGTATTATAGTAGTTCCTCACTTCCTCGCCCTGGAGGACCGTAATTGCGTAAGGCTTCTTTTTCTTCCTGGCCGCAAGAATATTCTCGTAGACCGGATGGATGTGCAGGTTGACATAGTCGAGCACACGCATCACTTTATCGCCGGCCGAGGCGGTGGTCAGCCACACTTCCATGGCGTCATTCGCATCATCGAAAATGCCTACCCCGCACCGCGTGGCATCGATGCCGAGGGCCTTGATCTGCTGGAACATCACCGCCGACGTTCCGGCCAGCATGTCGCTCGACCGCATGGACATGGCTTTGGACCGAACCTTCTCCAACGCTGCCTCAATTTCTAGCTCCCGGGAAAGGTCTTTCAGCTGCCTTCTGAGCGACTCCGTTGAGTCTTTATTCGATTTTTTGGCC
This sequence comes from Cyclobacteriaceae bacterium, assembly GCA_041917735.1. Classification (GTDB taxonomy): domain Bacteria; phylum Bacteroidota; class Bacteroidia; order Cytophagales; family Cyclobacteriaceae; genus ELB16-189. The sequence continues at coordinate 1,624 of JAYRXB010000280.1, read as the reverse complement.
TTGGCCATAGGTATTCAATGTAGGGGAATTGATGGGCTTGGGCAAACCGATTGTCAGGAAAACCGTCAGGGAGGAGGCTGTAGATAGTCGAGAGGAATGGTGTAATTGGGAGAGTTTTGATGTGCGGAGTTACACAGAGTTACACAGAGTTACACAGAGTTACACAGAGAATGCAGGTCGATAATGAACTGACATCGAAAGTTATCAAGTGCGCAATGGATGTTCATCGGGTACTTGGCCCCGGGCTACTGGAGTCGGCCTACCGGGAATGCCTGGAGTATGAACTGGTCTCCAGTGGGTTTTATGTCATCAAGGAGAAACCAATGCCCATCGTGTACAAAGAAATTCGACTCGACCACGGCTACCGCATGGACTTGTTGGTGGAGAACAGGATTGTGCTGGAACTAAAGACGGTTGAATTCCTGACCAACGTTCACTTCGCCCAATTATTGACTTACCTCAGTCTCGGCAACTACCCCTTAGGACTGCTAATCAACTTTAATGTAAACTTGCTAAAAGATGGCATCAAGCGCGTAATCAACACATGAATCTCTCTGTGTCCCACTGTGCTGCCTTAGTGTCCTTCGTGTTTACTCTGCCGTCGCGGGCTCGATAATGTTCGCAATCTCCGTAATGCTATTCGCCGGAAACCCTCCGCGCTTGGCATGCTCCCGGATCAACTCTTCATTCGGAGCGAGATAGATACAATAGATTTTGTTGCCAGCCACATAACTATGGATCCACTGAATATCTGTACCCAGCTGACAAAGAACCTCCCTGGATTTCTGGGCTATTGCCTTTAGCTTGTCGGCATTAAGATTTCCCGCCCCGGGGATTTCTCGCTCAATGATGTATTTAGGCATGGCTGATCAGGTTTCAACTCCCAATATATAAAACTCCCCTGTATTCCTCTGTGTACCTCTGTGCTACCTCTGTGTACCTCCGTGTAACTTTCACTTCCACGATAACTCCCAAATCGTCTTCTCACCCCGCAGGTGCTCGTCGTGACACCTCCGTGTAGGTCTGCGCAACTATTTTTTCACAGAGAAATTCAGCGGGGAACGATCATGTTCAGGGAACTGGGCTGAATCTGAATTTCAAACCGGGTGGAAGGTGGAATGGGTTCTCCATCGAGGTGCAGGGGCTGCGCCGCGGAGACGTTAGCCACCACATGTTTGGCCTTCATCAGCGTGGCAAACCTCGACTTCCCGATCCGGCCACGAAACATCTTCATGATGAACGGAACCGCTTCTACGATGGGAATGCGGCGGATGAAACAGAGGTCGAGGACACCATCGCTCACCGACGCATCGGGGGCCACCAGTGCGTTGTTTCCGAATTGAGAGGCGTTAGCCAGAGCCACCATGAACGCTCGTTGCTGAAACGGTTGCCCATCGGCGGTGCCTTCAATGTCAAACTCCTGGTAGCGGAAGAATTCTCCCAGAACCAGTTTGGCGTACCCGGTGAGCCCGCGTTGCCCGTCTTTCCCGAATTCACTGGCCACGTGCGCGTCGAAACCAAAACCCGAGACATTCACCGACAGCCCGCCATTAATGAGGAGTGTGTCTACGGGTTGGATGCGGAACCGTGTAAGTTGCTTAAGGGCTTCGTCAAGGGTGAGGGG
>JAYRXB010000279.1:0-3657 GCA_041917735.1 Cyclobacteriaceae bacterium | reverse complement strand
GTGAGCAGTGCCTTGGCCACGCGCGACTGCGTGGGGCGGCCCAGGTGGTCGCTGATGAACTGGCCGGCGTCAATCAGCTTGTCCAGGTCGATGCCCGTCTCTATGCCCATGCCCTGCAGCAGGTAGACCACGTCTTCGGTCGCCACGTTGCCGGTGGCGCCCTTGGCGTAGGGGCAGCCGCCCAGGCCGGACACGGACGACTGGAAGTTCCAGACCCCCATCTCCAGCGCCGCCAGCGTGTTGGACAGTGCCTGGCCGTAGGTGTCGTGGAAGTGGCCCGAGACATCGTCGATGGCGAAGTGCTGCAGCGTGGCCTCGATGGCCTTTCCCGGCAGGTCTTCGTACTCCCCCCGGCTTGCCCGGTCAGAGACATTAATTATGCCGATGCGGATCATGCGGTGCCCTTAAACCGGATTTTCGGTGAACGGCCCTTGTGAAAGACTTTGCGTTGCTGGGCCTTTCCTTTGCGCATCTCCTTTTGTGCTTCCGCGGGAAGGGCGAGAACTTCCTTGCAGTCCTCGGAGCAGCACCCGTCGTACTTCGCGGCGCACGCCTCGCACTGGATGAAGAGGAGGTGGCAGCCATCGTTCTTGCAGTTGGTATGGGTGTCGCACGGCTGGCCGCACTGGTGGCAAACGCTGATCACTTCCGGTGATATGCGTTCACCCAGCCGGTCGTCGAAGACGAAGTTCTTGCCGACAAATTTGTTTTCCAGTCCTTCGGCTTTCACTTGGCGTGCGTACTCAATGATGCCGCCGTCAAGTTGAAACACGTTCTTGAATCCACGGTGCTTCATCCATGCGCTGGCCTTTTCACAGCGGATGCCGCCCGTGCAATACATGATCACGTTGCTGTCCTTGCGGTCGCTCAGCATAGTTTCCACCACGGGAAGTGCCTCCTTGAATGTATCCACATCGGGAAGAATGGCGTTGCGGAAATGCCCCACCTCACTCTCGTAGTGGTTGCGCATGTCGACAATGACGGTGTCGGGCTTGGCGCTGAGTTCGTTGAAGGCCGCCGCCGATAGGTGCACGCCCGAATCCGAGGCGTCGAAGGTTTCATCGCGCAAGCCATCGGCAACAATCTTCTTCTTTACGGCGATCTTCAGTACGAAAAAGGATTTGGCGTCATCCTGGATGGCGATGTTGAGGCGCACTCCCTTCAGGAAACCGGTATCGTCAAGGCTTTTGCGGAAGTCTTCGAAATGTGCGCGGGGTACGCTAAGTTGTGCGTTGATTCCTTCCTGTGCCACGTAGATGCGCCCCAGTACGCCGATGGGTGCCCAGGATTTGTAGAGCTGATTGCGAGAGGCGTCGGGATCGGCCAGCCGGTGGTACTTGTAAAACGAGAGTGTCACCCGGTCGTCAGCGGCCTGCCGGATGCGGTCTTTCAGGATGCGCCGGTTGACGCGGTTGTGGAGGAAAGGCATGGCTCAGTTCTTAACGTTATCGTCTTTCAGCTGTCCGCGCAGGAGTTTATTGTATTCATCACACGACAGGAACCCGGTCTTGTGGCAATAGCCACAGGTGGAGTACTTGTCACCGAGGTAGTCTTTGCGAATGACAACGGTAGAGCCATTGCACACGGGACACTGCACCTTTCCGGTGGGGCCACAGTCGATGGTGAAGTCGCGCGACAGTACTTCGACGGTCTTGGCGGAAAGCACCTGGCGCTGTTCGAGTAGCCCGGCCTCGGCTTTCTTGAGCCATAGGGCTGCATCTTCCGAGTACTGGCCGCCGGTACCCTTCAACTGGATGTACTTGGTGAGCCAGTCGATGCTCTGCTTGTATTTTTTGAGGTGATAGGAATTCTTGCCAAAGTGATAGGCCACATCCGAGGGGATGCTCTTCATGTTGGCCAGCACCGAACGGAACTTGGTGTCGGCAGCCTCATAGTGTTCCAGGTTCATCAGCTGAATCGCGGAATCCAGCCGCGCGTTGATGGCGCGGGTTTTTTGAAACTCGCGCTGCTGTTCCAGTTCACGCAGTTTCTCACGCTCCGCGTCCTGGGCGCTGGCGGAATAACCGAGCAGGAAGAGAAAGCCAGCCAGGAGGGTGCTTATAAGAACTTCTTTTTTGGTAATTGAAGCCATTCGAGCGTTGCGTTTGCAAAAATATCTTCTTTTGTCTTCTTCGGCAGGTCCGACTCCTCGATGAATTTCCCGATCTCCAGGTCGCCCAACGGAAACGGATAGTCGGAACCCAGCGTTACCCGCTTCGGGCCAACCATCTCCACGACGTACTTGAGCATGGCCAGGTCGTGCGTGATGCTGTCGACCCAAAATTTGCCCAGGTAGGTGGATGGATCCACGGGGTTGTCGATGGCCACCAGGTCGGGGCGGCACTCAAAACCGTGGCGGATGCGCCCCAGGGTAAACAGGAACGAGCCGCCGGCATGGGAAAACATCACCCGAAGCTTCGGCAGTCGTTCAAAAACCCCGCCAAAAATCATCGAACACAAGGCCCGCGCCGTCTCCGCCGGCATGCCCACCAGCCAGGGGAGCCAGTAGCGCGACATGTTTTTCTCGCCCATCATGTTCCAGGGATGGACCATAACGGCCATGCCCAGCTTTTCGCATGCCTGGAAGATGGGAAAGAAGCGTTCTTCGTTCAGGTTCTCGTCGTTGATGTTCGAACCAATCTGTATCCCGACCAGCCCGATCTTCTTGCATCGTTCGAGTTCCTGGATGGCGAGCTCAGTGTCTTGCATCGGCAGTGTTCCAAGGCCGATGTACTGCCTGGGGTACTTTGCAACGAGCTTGCCGAGGTGATCGTTGAGGTATTTGGATAGCGATAGCGTATCGACGGGCTTGGCCCAGTAGGAGAACATGACGGGGATCGTGCAAACGACCTGCACGCGGGTGTGATGCGCGTCGTATTCTTCGATGCGCAAGTCCGGGTTCCAGCAGTTCTCGCCGATTTCACGAAAAAACTGGTTGCCGCGCATCATCTTGGCGAAGCCGCGCTTGTGGTGCTGGAGGTAAATGAAGTCGCCATACCCGAATTTCTCGCTCCAGTTGGGCATTTTCTTCGGCAGGATGTGGGTATGGGAGTCGATCTTCAGCACGGGGCCTTGATAATCCGGCAAATATCGGGGTTTTTTTGCTTTGAACCGCGGAGGCGCGGAGGCGCAGAGTTAGAAAGTGATCAGTGCCTCGAGGGCAAAGTGGTCGGAGAGATCCTGGTGGTCTTTGGTCCATTGCTTGCGGAAGATTTTCACTTCGCGGCGGATGCTGACGTTGGAAGATGTTGGCCGCACCAGGATATAGTCAAGCAGAAGCCGGGCTTCTTTCCGGCGGATGCAGAGGTCGTTGTAGGGGCGATCCATGGTGTACTGTTGGTCGCCCTGCAGTTCACCGTCTTCCGCTTCCAGGGTTTGAAGCATCGTGGTGTAACGGGTTTGGGGCATCGGTGTTGTGCCCGACAGGCCAACGGGGACCGGAGGCACTTTGCGTGTGTTGAAGTCGCCCAGCAGGAACTGCGGCACATCGCTCCGCCGGTGTGGGTCGAGCAGTTCGGTTTTCATCTGGTGATACTGGCTGATCAGAATCTCATCGGTGCCGAAAGCCTGCAGGTGTGTGCCGAGTACCTGAACAGGTTTGCCGTTGAAGTTGATTTCGGCGAGCATGGCCCCCTTGCGTGCGAACTTGTCGTAGCC
>JAYRXB010000278.1:0-4941 GCA_041917735.1 Cyclobacteriaceae bacterium | reverse complement strand
GATTGTAGGGCGCTGCTTCGGGTACGATGGGTAAACTCCAGCGCTTACCGGTGGCAATTACTCCAATGTCGAAACGACCTTTTTGAAATTGAATGACTGCACCGGCATCCTGATCCGTGACGTTACCCCGGGAAGCCTGCTCACGTGCGGTACGGTGAAGCCCCGAAGAGAGCAGGGATTGAACACGGTTGTCCCGAACCACGGCATCCTGATGTTTCAGGGACCCGAAAGCGTGAATTCGAAAGGACTTGTTGAGGCGCACGCTCAGGCCAATGCCCCGCATGAATTGGACTTCTCCCGCCGACAAGTAGGGCATGAATCCCAGGTTGCTTCGGCGTATGCCCGTAATGGTTTGCGCAGTCTTGCCAAGACCAAATGCACTTCCCAACTGCAACCCCTGGCCGAGTTGGGTTTGGAAATCGCCCACGATGATGTTCTCAATGCGGCCCCTGTTCTGAAGTTGGATGTGGCCCGAATAGAAATCAAAACCATACCGATGTGTCGATGGGTTCCAAGTGAAGGGTTCACCGGGATCGGTTTCTGCTGAGAACCCCAAACTGAATTCACGTGTCCGGGACACCCGGAAGCGCAGGTAGAGTTTGTCCGGGCTTCCCATGTACCGCTGACTGGAATCGGATTCTGGTCGATACGCCTCACGGGTCTCAAGTGTTCGCTCATACCGGGCCAGGATGTAGGCATTTTTTTCCTGGAAAATGTTCTTCACCGTTTCCGGACTGATTCGCGATGTGCCGTCGACCACCCGGACAAAGGGAACCACCCGGGCTACAGTCGCCACGGTCCAGCCCGGGATAGCCTGAAGTTCAACCACATCGAGAAAGGGCCCAAATGTGTCGCGGTAGGCAATAAATTCATTTATGTCTTTTTCCGATAGGATCATGATCGCCCTCAACTGTTCACGCGTGACATTATTGATATCTACCGGGTTGGCAAGCAGATGGGTAAGCTGTTCATAGAGTTCCTCGTAATTCAGGTCTTCTTCGGTGGCGGCCAGCAATTCTTCGGCAATACGATCCAGTGTGGCCTGCACGTCAGGCTCCGATTGACTTTGGCATGAAGCGGAAGTGGCCAGAAGGATTATCAGGAGTAAGCACTTCATGGTGATCTTTTTTTCGCGATCCGACAGGAGGCAGAAGCCTGGTAGGAGAATCCAATGTTGGACTGGTAGGATGTGGCGAAGTCGGCCTGCACCCGCGGTGTTTTGGCTCCCAGGCCTCCGGCGAGTATAAGGGGCCCGGTGCCTATTCCAGTGCGTACAAAGAACTTCTTGTGGATCGTAATCTCCATCCCATACCGAATGGATACGGGGGCGTCCATCTTCTTCTCTACTTCGGCAGAAAGCAGGACTCCTTCTGGCGCCTTCCAGCCGACGCCAGCCACAACGATTACGGGGAGTCGCTCATGGGCTGTCAACTCGGACTGGGTGATGTTGAATATGCCGGCTCCAACTGTCCAGGCCGGCGTCAACTCGGTAAGCCCGGCGACGTCGAGGGTAAATGCATGCTGGGGGCTGAAGCCATCGGCACGATATTGCAGGTAGTTCGCCTTTATTCCCAGTGCCGTGTGATCGATGCGATGACCTGCTCCGAGACTAACCAGTTGCTCGTTGTATAGCGCGTCGCCAAAGCGGAAAGCGCCGGCCGCCAATGTTCCGAAGGACAAGGGCCAGTGGACGGCAAGAGCTTTTCGATCGGCACCGGGGAGGGCGGGGATCCGGTCATAGGCGAAAAAGCAGGATGGGTCTGTCACGTGGGCGAGCGTGCCAACATTGTTAAAGAGACTGGAGCCATCTGTGAGTACAAATCCTGCATTGGCCATGGCTGCGGCCCGGGCCCCCATTCGTGTAGAAACACTTTGGGCAGCCACCGGCACGCAAAAGAGCAGGAGAATGATTGCGGTATGCATACTTGCTGTTTTGAAACTAATTTTACAATCAAACCGCATCCACGATCGCTAATGAAGCCCGCAGTTTTCCTGATCATTTCTGTATGGATTTCCTTACCCGGCTTTGGTCAGCTACGGGATTCGGTTGAGCAGTATGCAAATGGTGCCATACGCGGGAAGGGAAAGGTGTTGCAAGGCAAGAAGGAAGGCACTTGGATATTCTACTACCCGGATGGAGCCATCAGCGGGGAGGAGGATTATGTGCAGGGCCAGTTGCATGGTACGGTAGTCTCCAACTACCCGGATGGAACGCGGCAGAGCCAAGAGACGTGGCTGCAGGGCATGCTGCAGGATTCCGCATGGTACTATCATCCCGGTGGCGCACTTGAACGCAAAGGGCTATATCATCATGGGCGGTACCAGGGCACCTGGCACTACTTCTACTCCAATGGGAATCCCGATCGTGTGGTACGGTATGTGGAGGGCTTCCCGGAGGGCGAAGTGCTGGTGTATGCCGAGACGGGCGTCTTGATTCAGCACGGGTACTATACAAAAGGGATGGAAGACGGCCTGTGGAGATTTTTTGATGCGGAAGGACGGATTCAGTATGAAGGCAATTACCGGATGGGTAAGCGCACGGGGGTGTGGTATACGTACACCCGAAAAGGCCAGCGCAAGGTGTGGAAGTATAAGGATTAGAATTCCTTGCGTGCGTTGAGAAAGAAACCGCCGCGTTCGTCCTGCGTGAACGTGTATTCCAGTCGCAGAACCAGGTCATACACGGTCACAATATCCAGGCCTGCGCCTGCGCCCATGAGAAACCGGTTAGACAATCGCATGTTAAGGTCCTTCTCCTGGTAGTAGGGGTAGTTTTCCACGTAGCCAAAGTCGGCGTAGACTTTCAAATACACCGCCAGGGGGAAGTAGCGGAACTGTTCGATGGGCATACTGTCGATGTTCCAGCTTGTTCCAAAGATTTTCCTCTTGAAAGTCGTTTTATTCAGCGCGAAGGTGGGGCCTTCAATGACATAGTTTTCAAATCCGCGGATAACAAGGTTTCGATATCCCAGCGCATCATAGCTGGAATAAGGCTGATTGTACGGTGTGCTCCAGAACACGGAGGAGAAGTTGGAGAAGAAGTATTTCAGCCCAACCGGAGCATGATACGCATACGTCAGGTTGACTTCCACCTGGTTAATGTCGTCGCCGGGAAACAAGCCATTCTTGGCGATATACCCCGTGAACTGGTAGCCCTTCAATGGATACATAACGACGTCGCGGTGCTCGGAGACGAAGTAATACGACAGGTGAGAAAACCGTTGCGTGGTTTTGCTGTCGTTGTAGTAGATCGGATTCAGTGTCAATACCGTGTCGATCACATTCGAATTACGATAGCCGTACGTAAGCGAATGGGTCTCAAAGAATGTTTTTCGGTAGGAATACGTGATGCCGGCACCGAAAGACTCGCGCACCACATTATCTTTTCGCAGGAATTCCAGCCTGTGGTCAACGGTCTGGTACGCCAGGTTGCGGGGTGCGCCAAAATCAATATTGAAGGTAAGTCCGTGCTTCTGCGTCCTGTCCAGGTTGGGGATCCGGTACTGCAGGTCGAACTTGCGATAGAACCCAAACTGTGCCGTCAGCCGGAGACTTTCATTACGACCCCTAAAATTGTATTTGTACAAGCGGATACCATAATTGATCCGGGTCAGGTCATGGTTGTAGTTGTTCCACCACTCATTGAAATTGCGATCCGACAGCTCGAAGATCGGAACCGGAAAGATGTACCAGCGCTCGGTGAGTTCCACCAGGATGTCGATATGGCTATTGCCCATATCCAGGGCGCGTACGGATACGGTATTGAACAGGCGCAGGTTATACAGTTTGTTCTTGTCCCATTCCAGGATAGGGGGAAGTGCCCGCTCGCGAATGGTATCCCCGGGATCCAGGGATAACTCGCGTTCAATGATCCGCCGCAACGTTACTTTGTTCCCGACAATCAGGACGCGATCAACCACCAGTATCCTGTTCCTCAGCGAGTCTGGCGTTTCGGCCAGCGGTGTAACGGTTTGGGTGGGGATAGTGTCAGTGGTTTGCAGCTCTTCGAAGTCTGCACCGGTAACCATAAGAAGACCCATCAACCAGCCCAACATCTGCGTTCATCTTGTGTTTCACCGGGCAAGCCCGAGGGACAGACCTATCCCTGCTCCGCCGGAGTTGACTTCCTGAAGGACCGGGCAAGAATCAAAACACCAGCCAGGATCAGGGGTATGCTCAGAATCTGACCCATGTTTAGCGGCAAGCGGTCTTCAAAGGCAACCTGGTTCTCCTTCAGGAATTCGTACAGGAAGCGAAGGGACCAAAGGATGACCAGGAAAAGACCAAAGATCCGCCCTTCGGGTAAGTTGCTTTTGTATTTGTTCCAGATGGCAAACAAGACAATAAACAGAATCAGGCAGGAAATGGACTCGTAGAGCTGCGCGGGATGGCGCTGAATTCCGGGAATGCGTATCCGTGCCAGAACCTGGTTGTTTTTGGGGTCGGTGACCATCGAATAGCGAAGTCCCAGTCCATCCGGCGACTTGACGGATTCTTTCGCATAAAACAACTGCTCCTGAATGTCGCCATTTATATAATAGGAGGCCTCTTCTTCCGGAAAACCGGGGCGGAACAACACCGAGATGCTCACCGGTGGCATGCCCGGGATCGTATCCGGCGTCTCCAGGTCGGCCTTGATGCTCACGGCCTGCACGGGGTTGGACGGACGGCGTTGGTCGCCGGCAAGCATGCGCTCCGCCTGTGCGGCGAACACAATGCCCGTCGGCATGGTCGTGGGCTTGCCGAGGATTTCGGAATTGAAGAAGTTTCCGAAGCGTATCAGTGCCCCGGTAAGTGCTACCAGGATGACGATCCGGTCAAGTACCTGAAGGTAGTTTTGTCCGGGCTTCTTCTTGCGGGAATACAACCAGAGGGCAAACAGGATACCAATGGCAGCCCCGTGGCTGGCCAGCCCCTGGAGTCCGGTGAACCTGAATTCAG
>JAYRXB010000277.1:0-15468 GCA_041917735.1 Cyclobacteriaceae bacterium | reverse complement strand
CATTGGCATCGGTATCGGCTTCCTCATGGGCTACTGGCTCGACAGCATGTTCAACATGGAGGAGACCGGCTATTTCTCGATGCTCTTCATCTTCGGCGGCCTCGGGCTGGGAGTCTCCTACTTCTTCGAAGAGAAGAAAAGCCAGAACCGGGGGCCCCAGTAAGTCGACTCGGAAACCCACCCGAAAAGGAATCGCTGCGCGGTTCCTTTTTTTTGTTTTAGAACACCCACTGGATCAGGGTGAGCCCCAGCACCGTGATGATCGCCAGGCACACCAGGTTGAGGAGGATGCCTGTCTTCATCATGTCGCCCATGCGGATGTGGCCGGTGGCAAAGAGCACCGCGTTCGGAGGCGTGGAGATGGGCATCATGAACGCACAACTGGCGGCGAACGTCACCGGCATCGAGAGCCAGATGGGGTTGATGTGAAACCCGTCGGCGATGCCAAATACAACGGGCACAAAGATCGTCACCAGGGCGACGTTGCTCATCAGCTCGGTAAGTCCCATGGAGATCGCCGTCAGCGCGAAGATGAGTACGGCCGGGTGGATGTCTTCCTGTTGGCTAAAGTAATTTCCAACGATCTGCACGAGTCCCGATTTCTCCATGCCGTCGGCCAGGCAGAGGCCGCCACCAAAGAGCAGCAGGATGCCCCACGGGAGTTCCTTCATGTCGGACCACTCCAGCAGAAATTTTTGCTTGCCGAGGTCGGTGGGGATCAGGAACATCAATACCCCGCCGGCCATGGCGATGGTGGTGTCGTCGAGGAGGTTTTTTCCGATCAGGCCGTTGAGGTTTTGGCGGAAGATCCAGAAGAAGCACGTGATGGAAAACACCGCGAGCACCAGCTTCTCTTCCCGGCTCAGCTTGCCAAGTTCGTCGTACTTGCGCTGGATCAGCTCACGCGAGCCCTCGATGGAAGGGAGTTTGTTGACGAAGAGCACCCGGGTGATGAGCCAGTAGCAGGCCGCAAGGGCCGACACCATCATGGGGATTCCCACAATCATCCAGCTAGTGAAGCTGACGTCGAGGTTGTAAAAGCGTTTCATGTAGCCGACCATCACCACGTTGGGTGGCGTGCCGATGATGGTGGCCATGCCTCCGATGCTGGCGGCGTAGGCGATGGCCAGCATGAGGCCGGTGGCGAATTTCTTAAAGCGCGGGTCGTCCTTGTGGCCACCCACTTCACCGGCGAGCAGCGCTGTCACCGACGTGGCGATGGGCAGCATCATGATGGCCGTGGCTGTGTTGCTGATCCACATGCTGATGAGCGCCGTCGATAGCATGAACCCCAGGATGATGCCGTTGCCGCTGGTGCCCGTGAGGCGGATCAGGCCGAGGGCGATCCGCTGGTGCAGTTTGTGGCGCTCCAGGCCCAGGGCCAGGATGAAGCCGCCCATGAAGAGGAAGATGACCGGGTCGCCATACGGGGCGGAAGCTTCCCGTACCGACGACACGCCAGCGAGCGGGAAGATGATCATCGGCAACAACGCCGTGACTGGGATGGGCATCGCCTCGGTGGCCCACCAGGTTACCATCCACGCGCCGAGGGCGAGGACGGTGATGCTTTTCTCCGACAGTACGCCGGGCTCAACGGTGTTGAGTACCAAAAAGAATAGCACGGGGCCGGTGGCTAGCCCAACAAGTTTGGTTTTGGAAAGAAAGCCGCTCATCGCGTTGATGTTTCCGGAAAGATAGCGGAAGCATCAGGCCGGGCAAAGCAATTCCATGGCCGGTGGGGCGGCCGGAAGGAATCAGCGCGCACGGGCGGTTAGTAGGCTCCGGAATTTTCCCCTGCCGATGCGGGAGGGTTTTCCGGGCGTGGGTTGGCCTGCTTCACCACGATCTTGCGACCGTCGAATTCAGTGTCATTCAGCCCGGCAATCGCGCGTGCTGCTTCTTCGTCGTTGGGCATTTCGACAAAACCAAATCCCTTCGACCGGCCGGTGACGCGGTCTTTCACAATCTTGGCGGAGGTCACCTGTCCATAGGCTTCAAAAGCTTTTTGCAGGTCCTCCCGCCGGGTTTTGAAATTGAGGCTTGCGACAAAAAGGTTCATAGGAATAAGAAAGAATGGACACTACAAAATAGCGGATTTGTGAAAATAAATGCAACGACGGTTGTCGAATTATGCCCCCAACAATTCGCGCGCATTTTCCCGTGCCAACGCGGACGGAGAGGCGCCTCCGATCATTTTTGCAATCTCCTCCACGCGTTCGGTCGCCCCCAATTCCCGGATGTCGGTGGTGGCCTTCTTGCTGGAGGTATCCTTGAACACCAGGAAGTGGGCGTCGCCTTTGGCGGCAATCTGCGGCAGGTGGGTGATGGCGAGAAGTTGATGGTTGCGCGCCATCTTCTGCATCAAGGTGCCCAATTGAATGGCGATTTCACCGGAGACACCGGTATCAATCTCGTCCAGCACCAGCGTGGGCAAGGCGCTCTTTTCGGCCAGCACATACTTGACACAAAACATCAGGCGCGAGAACTCACCGCCGGATGCCACGGACTCCAGTGGCCGCGGTGCAATACCCTTGTTGGCGCTGAACAGTATCTCCACCTGGTCGGCGCCATGGGGGCCGGGTGGCGTCACTTGGTGCGCCACGTCAAGCACGGCCTGCGGAATACCCAGCGGCTTGAGGAGCGCGGCCAGCGCCTTGCACAACGGGTCAAAGGCTTTCTTGCGCGACGTGCTGAGTTTCGAGGCGGCCGCATTCAGGTTCGCGAGGCATTCTTCGTGCTTCACCTTCGCCGCCCGCAGGTTGTCATCGAGGTTGACGGTCTTGAGTGCCTGTTCCTCCAGTCGCTCCTGGAGCGCGAGCAGCGCTTTGATGTCGGGGAGGCGGTGCTTTTGGAGAAGCCCGTACAATACGTCGAGGCGTTCCTGCATCCGCCGGTTTGCTGCGGGATCGATATCTACGTGACCTTCTTCGTGCTCCACGTCGCGGAGGATGTCTTTGAGTTCCACGCGCACCTGTTCCAGCCGCGACGCCAGCTGCGACAGGGCCGGTGAGAACGACCGGATTGGCTGCAGGAGGCTGACAGCCTGTCCCAGGATCGCCTGGGCGGAAGCTTCGGAATCGCCCGCCAGCCGGAGGATCTCCGCGAGGCGTGTCTTGATGTCTTCGGCGTGTTCACCCACCTTCAGGTCGGCCTCCAGCTGTTCCTGCTCCCCGGCCTGGAAGCCCGCCTTCTGCAGTTCATCGAGTTGAAAGCGGATAAAGTCGTATTCGGTCTTGAGCTTGTCGGCCTCGCCTTGCAGCGCCTGGTACGTGTCGCGTGCCTGCGTGAAGTTCATCCAGGCAGTGGCATACTGCTGGAGCAGGGCCGTGTGCCCGGCGTAGCTGTCGACGAGTTGGAGCTGGAACCGGTGGGAGCCGAGCTCCAGGGTCTCGTGCTGCGAGTGCACGTCCATGAGCCTGCTGCCGATGAGGCGCATGACGTCGAGGGTTACCGGCGTGTCGTTGATGAACGCGCGGCTTTTGCCCCCGGGGCTGATCTCACGGCGGAGGAGCGCCTGGTCGTTGTAGTCGAGGTCGTGCGCGGCAAACAGCGGTTGGAGGGCGTAGTTGCGAAGGTCAAACTGTGCTTCGGCGATGCATTTGGAGCCTTCATCCCACAGCACCTTGGTGTCGGCGCGGTGGCCCAGGAGGAGGCCGATGGCGCCCAGCATGATCGATTTACCGGCACCCGTCTCGCCGGTGATGACCGTCAGCCCCGACGAGGGGGTCATCTCCAGGTGGCGGATGAGGGCGTAATTCTGAATGGTCAGACGGGTGAGCATGCCGACCAAAAATACGCAGGGAAATTATTTTGTTTCGATAATTTTTTGGTAGCTCCCGCGCTTGGCGTCTACCACGGTAAGAATGTCGTACGCCTCGCGCCGCACGCCCAGGTTTCCTTCGGAGAATACGTTCGCCAGTTCGGTGGCTTTGGCGTCAAAAAACGAGATGACAAAAATGGAGCTGGGGTAGAGCTGCCACACGTTGCGCACCGCTTTCACCGTGTTGAGGATGATCTGACGGCTTTCGTCGGGATTCTTGTCGAAAGTGTCGAGGGCCAGGCGGTGGTAGCGGTACATGCTCTTGCGCATCTCGGCCATCTGCGGGTTGTTGATGTTCTCAATGAGGTTATACCGGTTGCGGGTGCTCCCGATGGTTTGCCACCCCGGCCGGTTCGACGACTGGGCATTGTTGACCACGTTGAGGGCCGCCTGGAAATACGGATCGCCGCCACGCTCGCTGAAGGTGTCGTAGTCCATGCCCAGGATGATGTAAGCGTAGTAGGCCAGCATCGACGTGAGGTTGCTGATGTAGGCGTTGTCGTTGTATTCCAGGGGTAGCGACTCGATGTATTCAAAATCCCAGTCGCGGTCGGCGAAGTTGAGAAGTACGGTTTCGTAGTTGGAATTGAACACCGGCCGGGCCACGGTGATCTGCGCGTTGGCGGAAAATGAACCGATCGACGGCATGCGGCTGATGTTGAGAAAGATGGCGCAGTTGATGCGCTCGTGGTTTTTGTAGGAATCGTTGGTCCACTTGCGGGTGTTCATGAACGTGGCGATAGCGCGTTCCATGTCTTTGAAGATCCCACGGTCGGATGTCTGGATCTGGTCGGCGTTGATCGTCACCTTGCAATTGAGTTCTTGCCCCACGGCGATCATGGACGTCAGCGACAGCGTGAGGAAAACGAGCAGGCTGCGGCTACGCATGGTGGGTGAGGATGGTTTGCACGATGTCTTGCGCGACTTCTTTCTTGGACTTCACGGGGTAGTCCACGGGAGGGCCGCTGCGGCCGATGATCCGCACCTTGTTGGTATTGCCACC
The DNA here is from genome assembly GCA_041917735.1 of Cyclobacteriaceae bacterium. Classification (GTDB taxonomy): domain Bacteria; phylum Bacteroidota; class Bacteroidia; order Cytophagales; family Cyclobacteriaceae; genus ELB16-189. Next base: position 10,645 of record JAYRXB010000277.1, on the reverse strand, counting down.
AAACCCGGCGCCGGCGTCGTTCATGGAGTTGAGAACGATGAAGTCGAAATTCTTGGCTTCGAGTTTCTTGCGGGCGTTGGCTTCTTCCTGCTCTGTTTCGAGGGCAAAGCCCACCAATACCTGGCCGTTTCGTTTTTCCTTGCCCAGGGATGCGGCGATGTCCGGCGTGCGGACCAGCTCGAGGGTCAATGTGTCGCCGGTCTTCTTGATCTTCTGTTCGGCGCGCACGGCTGGCTTGTAGTCGGCCACGGCAGCCGAAAGCACAGTGATGTCGGCGGTGGGGAACAGGCGCCGGCAGGCGGCAAACATGTCGTCGGCGGAGACCGCGGCATGCACGGTGACGGCAGGGTGTTTCAGCTGCAGCGCGGTCGGACCGGTGACAAGGTCTACGGTGGCGCCGGCTGTGGCAAGCGCTTCAGCGATGGCAAAGCCCATTTTACCGGATGAGTGGTTTCCAATAAAACGCACGGGGTCCAGGGCTTCGTATGTCGGGCCGGCTGTTACCAGCGCCCGCTTACCGCTTAACTTTTTTTTTACGTCGAAGTGCTGCCGGAGGCTTTCCACAATCTCTTCCGGTTCAGCCATACGGCCATCGCCGGTAAGGCCGGAGGCCAGCTCGCCGACGTTTGTCTGGATGAGGATGTTGCCGTTTGCCTGCAGCGTGGCGAGATTATTCCGGGTGGCGGGGTGGGCGAGCATGTCGAGGTCCATGGCCGGCGCGAAAAAGACCGGGCAGCGGGCGGAGAGATAGGTGGCCAGGAGCAGGTTGTCGCAGAGACCGTGGGCCATCTTGGCCAGGGTGTTTGCGCTGGCAGGGGCTATGACGATGGCGTCGGCCCACAGCCCGAGTTCAACGTGGTTGTTCCACGTTCCGGTGTCGCTGGCCGCGAACGCGGTCAGTACCGGGTTGCGCGAGAGCGTCGACAACGTGAGCGGGGTGATGAAGTCGTGGGCGGAAGGCGTGAGGATCACCTTCACCTCCGCCTCCTGCTTGACGAGCAGCCGTACCAACATCGCCGATTTATAGGCGGCGATGCTGCCGGTGACGCCGAGCAGGATCTTCTTCCCCTTCAGCATACTAGGCTTCCGGCTTCGGTTCTTCGGTGCGCTGGCGGTACATGATCTTTCCTTCCATAAACTCTTCCAGGGCCGAGGTGGTCGGCTTGGGAAGGCGCTCGTAGAACTTCGAGATCTCGATCTGCTCGCGGTTCTCGAATACTTCCTCGAGGTTGTCGACCGTGGTGGCAAACTCGGCGAGCTTGTTGTTGAGCTCCTCCTTGAGGTTGATGGCGATCTGACGGGCGCGCTTGGAAATGATCACAACCGACTGGTAGACGTTGCCGGTTTGTGCGGCGATCTTGTCTACATCGCGGGTGATGATGGATGGTTGCGTGGCCATAGGTTATGAATTGTTGTTTTTCAGTTTGTTGATTTTCTCGAGGCTGTCCGAATATAATTTCTCGGCTTCCCGGAGGTATTGACTTTGCGGGTACGTGTCTACGAGTTCCTGGTAGAAGGATACCACCAGGGTATAGCGCTCCAATTGGAGATTGGGAAGGCTCTGCTGTGCAAGGCGGTATTCTGCCAACACGCGCAAGTACGCCACCTCTTCCAGCTTGGGTGAATCGGGAAAGTCCTTGCGAAAATTGTCGAACGCGATGACAGCGGCCTTGTAGCTCTTGATCTTCAGGTACTGCCGCGCATTGTCAAACCCCTTTTCTTCCAGTTTCCGTTGGCTGGCCACGATGACTTCGTTGGCACGGCTGGCAAACTCGCTCGTGGGATATTGGTTGATGAAGGTCTGCATGGCATTCATGCCCTCCACCGTGCTGGTCTGGTCCAGGTTTGCGCCGGGGGAGGCGACATACAGGGAGTAGGCATACATAAAGAACGCTTCCTGGGCCTGTGCGCTGCGGCCGTAGGTCTCGTAGAAGGTCCGGAATTGGTTGGACGCGAGCAAGTACTGACGTTCGTTGTACTGGCAGTAGGCAAGGTAAAACTCCACCTTTTCGCCTTCCGGCAGACCCCGCACGATGGGCAGGATTTCTTCAAACAGGATTGCCGTCCGGTAATAGTCCTTCTTCTCGTAATAGCTCAGGCCGGCGTCATACTTGATCCGCCAGTCTTCGCTCTTCTGGATCTTGCGGAACTTGCTGCACGAAGCCAGCCCAACCAACCCAATCACTATCCATACCCGAATGCCGAGATTTCTACCCATAAAGAAGGGCGCAAATATACGATTCGGCCCAGATAATTGAAATTGAGCCTAAAACGACAAAAAGAGGGCTTTATTTCCTGACAACCAGTTTCCGTGTAAGTACACCGACGTTGTCGAGGTAAATCGTATAAAAATATACCCCCGAAGAAAGGCCGTCCGATTCAATCTTGACGCGGGTTTCGCCCGCCAGCATTTCATAGTCACCCACGGGGCTGCCCAGGATGTTGTGAATCACCACTTTGGCCTTCACAGCCTCGTCGGTAAGTCGGTAATCCAGGTAGGCGTCCTGGTCGGTGACCGGGTTCGGGTAGACGTCGTGGACGGTGAGGTGCCTGGATTGAAACACGTAGGAACGGGTGGCTTTCTCCTCAACATTCAATAGAAAGGCGTGTTCCAGGCCCATTTGCGGGCTGCCACGCTGAAAGACTTCAAACCGGAAGGAATTGGACGTGGCAGCAAGGCCGGGCTCGACCACAAAATAGACATTGCCAGCCACCTCACCCGGTTCCAGCTTTCGGGTGATCTGGTCCACGATGGCGTCATAGCATTCCTCTCCAATGCAGAAATACCCCTTCTGGTTGGTGCTGAGGTCGGCCGCCGCCCGGCGTATGACATACGTCTGGGGCCTGTCTGTGGTATTACGAATGCGAATGGGGATGCGAACACTTTGCCCGATCACGGCCTGATAAGCCTCCTGGCGATCAATCCAGTCGACGCCCTGAGCCCAGGTGCCTGCGCCTGAAAGTAGTAGAACCAGGAAGATAAACCACCGCTTCATCTTGACACACTTGCTCAAGGGAAAATGTAAGCCAAAATTCAAGCAAATCCTAGCGGATGACCGCAAAAAAGAGCAGTTCGCGGCAATATATCGGACGGTCCGCTCGTTGCTACGGGCTTCGGTTCACCACCGTCCCCCGGGATGGGCGATCGGCAGCCCGCCAGCGGAATCCTTTGAGGATGGTGTCTTCCTTCTTGAGCTCGTGCGGAGGAATGAAGGAGGCGTCGGGCTTGACGTAGAAACTGATGTTGTTAATTTTGCCGCCCACGAAGTTGAGCCGCATGTTGCTGCAGATGATCCGGTTCATGCCGCTCACGATCGAAACTTTCACGGTGGTATCCTTCACTTGCTCCTCCAGCTCCTGGAGGGCGTAATAGATGCTCTCACCGTTGCCTTCGACGATCACGTGGTGGATGGATTTATCGTCGAAATAGGCGGTCATCTTTCGCCCCTTGATTTGGTTGTAGTTGTCCAGCGAGTCGCTCGACGCTACAAAGGCGGAGGACACCATGTAAATCCGGTTGATTTTCTTTTTGAGTACCAGGACCTGGATGGAGTCGGCGGTCATCTGGTTGCCTTCCGTCCAAAGTACCGGATCGCCATAGAAGTAGAGGGTGGAGTCGGCGGCGAGGTATGCCAGGGAGTCGGCACGCCCCTGGAGGTCGCTCTTGAAAATCCTGACGTTGTGGTAGGCCAGCAGCCGCTTCTTCTTCGGGTCGTTGCTGTCGATCGAAACCAGGGTGTCGGCCGAAATGAACAACGTATCCTTGTCGTCTTCAATGCGGGCGACATAAGCATGGCCGTACACTTTGGAGATGAGGTTTTTCTTGTCGTAGAATCCGTCGTCCCCGTAGATGATCATGTTGTCCTCCTTCGCCGTCATGACCACGTCGCCCCGGGCTTTGTACAGTTGCCGCACGTCGTCGAGAATGAGCTTGGTGCCGGTGAGCCGGTACTTCGGCGTTTCAAAATCACCGCGAACCAGGTCGGACGTCTTTGACTTGGTATCGTAGAATCCGTTTTCGTAGTAGCCGGTTCGTCCTTCCTTGTCCTTCACCTCGGTATACGCGCGGAAGTAGATGATCTTGGTTTTGGAGTGGTACTGCAGTGTGTCCGACCGCATGGTGTTTTCCTTGTTGACACCCACCACATCGGTTTTGAAACTCGCCAGGTTGGCGTTCAGGTCGTAGTACCCTTTTACGCTGGTGAGCGTGTTGGTGCTGTCGACCAGCTTACCGTTGTTGAAGTATTTGGCGACGTTGCGCCCCCGGTCGTAGTCAAGGAAATCGGTGTAAAGGGTTGCCGTTTCCAGTTTGTTGAACACGACGTTGCGCCGCAGGTAGGCGATCTTCTTGTTGCCATCGTACATGAGCAGCGAGGCGGTGACCGTGACCGAATCACCGTCGGTGATCCTGATCCTGCCGTACGCATCTACCGTATTCCTCGACCGGTTGAAGATGGCGGAATCGCAATAGATGGTCGTCTGGTTCTGGACGAAGATGACATTGCCAATCACCCAGTCAGCACGTACGCCGTCTTGCATCGACCCGCGTAGTGTTTCGGCTTGTTTGAGCTTCACCTTGCGCTGACCGAAGGCAACACCGGCCAGTAGCACCAGGAGAAGGAAAAGGGCAAATTTCTTCATCGGCGCCGCAAAGTTAGAAAAGGCGCGCGGACCGCCCGACTTTTGGTATTTTTGAGTAGTGCTCGACGCGTTCCAATCCTACATCCGTGAACATGACCTGCTGGGCGGTACCGACCGGGTGCTGCTGGCAGTAAGCGGCGGACTTGATTCCATGGTCATGCTGCACCTGTTTCGGGTGTCCGGCTACACCGTGGGGGTCGCGCACGGCAACTTTGGCCTCCGCGGCAGCGAGTCGGAAGGGGATGAGGCGTTCGTGGAGGCGTATTGCAAGAAACATGAAGTGCCGTTTTACAGCCGGCGGTTTGACACCAAGAACTATGCCGAAAGCCACAAGCTTTCCGTCCAGATGGCTGCACGCGAGTTGCGCTACAGCTGGTTCAATGAACTGCTGCTCGACGGCCACTACCATTGGCTGGCCACGGCCCACCACCTCAACGACAACGTCGAGACGGTCTTGCTCCGCTGGTCACACGGATCGGGCCTCGACCAGCTTACCGGCATACCACGAAAGAATGAACGCATCATCCGACCCATGCTGTTCGCCAGCCGGCAGGAGATCGAGACGTTTGCCCGATCGGCCGGTGTGACGTGGCGCGAAGACAGCAGCAACCTGGCTACCAACTACCAGCGTAACTTCATCCGGCATGAGGTGATACCGAAACTCAAGGAAATCAACCCCTCGCTGGAAGCCACGTTCTCCCTGTCGCTCGAAAAACTGGAAGGCGCTTCGGAACTCATGCGCCGCGGTTTGGAACAGCTTCGCGATTCGATGACGCGGCTGGAGGGAAAAAACCTGGTGGTGGACAAGCACCTGCTACTCCTGCTTCAGCATCCCGGCTATATCCTGTATGCGTGGCTGCGCGACTATGGCTTTGAATACGAGCGGTGCAAGCAGATGGCCGCTGCGGCGGCCGACGGTCAGACCGGCGCTCAATTCCTGTCGGTGTCACACCTCGCGGTGGTCGACCGCGACACCATCCTGGTGACCCCGCGCGACCGGGAAGCCTACCATGACGTGCTGGTGGAAGACTGGCAGGACAAGGCTGCCCTCGGGCCCTGGGTGATGCACCTGCACCAGGAGAAGGGTGCGTCCATTTCCAACGACCCGGCAACCGCCACCGTTGACTACAGCAAAGTGAAGTTTCCCCTCCTCTGGCGCAAGTGGAAGCCGGGCGACAGTTTTGTGCCGCTGGGAATGAAGGGCGCTAAGAAAGTCAGCGATTTCCTCATCGATGAGCAAGTCCCGCTACCGGAAAAAAGCCGCGTGACGGTAGTCCTGTCGGGCGACGACATCGTGTGGATTGCGGGCTACCGGATTGCAGACCCGTACAAGGTCACCCGGCAGACGCACACGGTGCTTTCCATGCACCTGGAACCTCATAAATAACGCGGCGAGTCATTTTTCTTTCAGGGTGGGAGTGATAACTTGCGCACCGTCTTCCAGGGCCTATGGAGCCATCCGTGGAGTGCCCGGGAGTATCCTAAACGCTTAACCTCATACCCATGAAAATTACCGTTGTAGGTGCAGGAAACGTAGGAGCCACCTGTGCCGATGTGCTCGCCTATCGCGAGGTCGCTAACCAGATTGTATTGCTAGATATCAAAGAAGGCATCGCCGAAGGAAAGAGTCTCGACATCTGGCAGAAGGCGCCGATTGATCTCTACGACAGCCGGACGATTGGTTCCACCAACGACTACTCCAAGACCGCCAATTCCGACGTGGTTGTCATTACCTCGGGTCTTCCCCGCAAGCCCGGCATGAGCCGCGATGACTTGATTAGCACCAACGCGGTGATTGTGAAGACGGTAACTGAAAATGTGGTGAAGCACTCACCCAACGCCATCATCATCGTCGTGTCCAACCCGCTGGATGTGATGACCTACCAGGCGCACCTCACGTCGAAGTTGCCCCGCACCCGCGTGATGGGTATGGCCGGTATCCTCGATACCGCCCGCTACCGCGCTTTCCTGGCTGAAGCCCTCAACATATCGCCGAAAGACATCCAGGCCATGCTGCTGGGTGGTCACGGAGATACCATGGTTCCCCTGCCACGCTACACCACCGTGTCGGGTATCCCGGTCACCGAACTGATGGCAGCCGACAAACTCAACGCCATCATCGAGCGCACCAAAGTGGGCGGCGGGGAATTGGTGAAACTGATGGGCACGTCTGCCTGGTATGCGCCAGGTTCGGCAGCCGCCCAAATGGTGGAAGCCATTGTCCGCGACCAGCGCCGCATTCTGCCGGTGTGCATGCAGCTCGATGGCGAGTACGGCATCAAGAACTGCTACCTCGGTGTTCCCGTGGTGCTCGGCAAGAACGGTATCGAAAAGGTGGTTGAACTGGAGTTGAACGAAGCAGAGCGTGCACTCCTCGAAACCAGCCGCAAGCACGTGAAGGAAGTTATGGATGTTCTCGACAAGCTCGGGAAATAACCTGACTGAACAGATCAATGGGATAATGCCCGCTTTCCAGCGGGCATTATTTTTTTTGCGCCCGGCGGTGAGTAAACGTTCTTCAGTGTGGCCGGATGGCTTTGTAGATGACTTCATTTGCCGAGATGCCGTAGCGTGCTGCGTCAGCCAACTCGCGGGCATACGTGTCGGGTTGAGCCACCAGTCCGCTGCGGTTGATGCGGTCGGCGTAGTCCTTGCCAAATTTCCGTACGTGGTCATCCTGGCCGAAGTGGATCTCCCGCTCCCGAGGACTGGTGATGGTGGCATCCTCGACCGTGGTGTCCGGGACAGGAGCAAAGAAGGGAACTTGCAGGATGGCAAATCCGCCGGGGCGAAGTACGCGGTGAATTTCCGTCATGGCCTGGATGTCACTGTCGACATGTTCAAGCACGTGGTTGCAGAGTACTACATCAAAGCTGCGGTCCGCAAACGGCATGCGGTGAATGTCCATCTTTACCTTGGCTAGCGGCGATTCGAGGTCGGCGGTAATGTAGCGGTCGCCATGGTGCAGGGCGAAGGCCTTCATGAAGCATTGTTCCGGCGCAACGTGGAGGACATCCAGCGGCTGTTGAAAGAACGGTGTCCGGTCGCGCAAGTACAGCCAGATGAGGCGGTGGCGTTCCAGCGACAGGCAGGACGGGCACAGTGCGTTGGGGCGGGGGTTGATCCGGCCATACGGAAGAAACCGGCGGTACATATGCCGGCAGACCGGGCATTCCACCTGGTTTCCGGAATAAAACAGCCCCACGACGCGGAGACCTACGGCGCTCATCCGCAGGAGGTATTTCCGCGGTACATAGCGGATCAGCAAGGCAATGAGCTTCTTCACGGCGGCAAAGATAACCGGCTGGGGCACCCCCAAAAGGCAGCGGCCACCCGAAAAAAGTCCAACTTTGTAAAACTTTTCACTCCGGAATCCCATCTCAGACGTAAAAGCAGGGTACCGGACCGAATCCTGGATTTACCGTGACTAAAACCTATCCCGAAAAGGCCATGATGCATGCAGAGGACCTGGTAACGCGCGCGCGTGAAGGGGACACTGTTGCCCAGGGCAAGTTGATGCAGGCGTGGTACAAGCGCATCTACAATTTCGGGTACAAGTTTTTCTTCGACCACGACCTGGCGATGGAAGTGGCGCAGAAGACCTTCATCGCGATGCATCGTCACATCGCGGTGCTGCAGGATGCCTCACGGTTCCGGCCATGGCTGTACACCATTGCCGTCAACTGCTGCCGGGAGGAGTTGCGCAGAAAGAAAAATGCGCGCGCTGTCTCGCTCGACACCGTGCGTCCCGGCGACGACCAGGAGGACGGAAAGACCTGGGAAATAGCCGGGCATCGTCACGACAATCCCGAGCGGGCCCTGCGGCAATCTGAACTGGCGGATATCCTCCAGGATTGCCTCCTGCAACTCAGTGAAGAGCAGCGTGAAGTGGTTATTATGAAAGAGTACGAAGGCATGAAGTTCCGCGAAATCGCCGAGGCCCTGAGTATATCGGAGAATACGGTGAAGTCGCGGATGTACTACGGCCTGGAGGCGATGAAGCGAATGTTAGAGCGGAAGAAGATTACACGAGAAACCATTGGTTATGAACTATAAACCCGATGAGTCTACCCTGATTGCCTTTCACTACGGTGAATTGGAAGGGGAGGAACGCGCCAGGGTGGAAGCCTGGCTGGAGCAGCACCCGGAAGAGCGGCAACGCCTCGCCGAGTGGCACGACACCCGCACGGTGTTCGCCAGCCTGGGCGACAAGGAAGTGATTGCGCCACCGATCGTGGTGGGCGACAGCCACCGCTCGTTCTGGCGTGAAGGGTACGTCCGTTGGAGCCTCGGCCTGGCAGCCTCGCTGCTCCTCGTGGTTGTGGCGGCGCACCAGCTCGGGTTCAATGCCACCTACAAGGCCGGCGAGCTGCGCCTCGGCTTCGGTACCCCCGCACCTGTGCAAGCTCCCCTGTCGGAAGACCAGGTGGCCGCGATGATCCAGCAATCGCTGCGCAAGAACAATGAGACCTTGCAGGCATCGTGGTCGGAAGACCGCAAGCACCTGGAAGACAACATCCGCAAGAACGTGCTGTCGAACTCTGAACGCATCGACCAACTCGTGCGCAATGTTTCACAAGGTCAACAGGAGCAAATCCGGGAGTTTGTGAGCCAGCTGCAGGCCAACAATCTGAAGACCATGCAGGACTACCTCCAGCTTTCGGCCCAGGGCCAGAAAGAATATGTGGAAACCCTGCTGGTCGACTTCTCGAAGTACCTCCAGGAACAACGGCGACAGGACTTGCAGTACGTTCAGACCAGCATGAGCAACATGCAGCAGAATTCGGAACAGTTTAGAAAAGAAACAGAACAAATCCTGACGAGCCTGATTGGAACAGGCCGGCAGGATAATCAACGAAGCTATTAATGAAACTTAAATGAACAGGTGTATGAAATTCAAGCGTGGAATAGTGAGCAGTGTGTTGTGGGTGATGATCTCCATGACTTGCCTGGGCCAGTCGAAAACCACTGACCAGCGCATGCAACAGGATATTGAAGTGGCGGAAAACATCCTGGGCACCTTGATGCGCCAGGAAGCGGGGCGCCGAAACTTCTTCCCCGTGGATGTGAAAGGATCGTACGTCCCCGGCTACGGGGTCACGTTCCGGATGCCGGTGATGGCTGGTTTCAATTCGTTTGTGATTGCAGGCGTCGCTGAGCCCGACATGGTGACAGTCGGACCGGGAAGCTACAGCTACACTTGGAGTACCAGCTCGAGCGAGGAAGCCGAGTTGGCGCGGGAACAGGCAGAACTGGCGCGGGAAGAAGCGGCCATGGCCAGGGAAGAGGCGGAGTTGGCCCGTGAAGAGGAACGTATCCGCCGCACCGAGCGCAATCGGGAGGTTTTAAGAGCGCCACGTCCGCCAAAGGCCTCGCGCGAAAGCGATGACAGCGCGGCTTTCCGGGCACAGAAGCGATTTATGGAGGTGGCCCGTAACTTCCTTGCCGACTACGGCGACGTGATCAGCGGCCTTAAACCGGACGAGCGAGTCACCATCACCAACCGCGGTGATGATTTTGACGGCGGGTTTGGCGAGGTGTGGTTCAACGGAAGACGCTCGAAGCAACACCTGATGTCGGTGGAGGCACGCCGCAGCGACATCGAGCAACTCAAGCAGGGCAAGATTTCGCGCGCCGATTTCATCAGCCGCCTCAAGGTGGTCAACACGGAATCGACCGACGCGGTAGACCCGGACCTCGAAGTGTTGTCCAGCCTGTTTGCGCGGCTGTACCGCGAAGATTTGTCGAGGACGTACTACGTACAGGGCAATATCAATTACGAACGGCTGAAGGACTTCGGCGTGATGTACTACATGAAAGTGTATTCCAGCATCGAGATGAAAGATGAGTTCTTCGCCATGCCTACAGTCGACCTGCGCGACCTCACGCAGGAAGAGCGCGACAAGAAGGTGAAGGAACTTTACCCCCGCTTTGAAACGGAACTCAAAGACAACATCGTAGAGTACGGTCGCACGCTGCGAAGCCTCAAAGACGATGAGCAACT
>JAYRXB010000276.1:0-3193 GCA_041917735.1 Cyclobacteriaceae bacterium | reverse complement strand
GACGAAGAGCACGCCTTTTCCCGGAACACTGGTATTGGTCGTACCGAGAATGTTGTTGTAGCCGCCCGAGATGATGACCACCCAACCCCATTTGCGCGTCTTCACGATGTTGGCGCGGCCATAACTGAAACCCATATCCTCGTGGGTGAATTCCCAAAGAACCTTGTTGGCGATCGTTGCTTCGGTGGTTGAGGAAGTCGGCGTGTCGGTAATGTCCAGGGCAACATAACTCCGCCCTCCCTTGCCTAGCCCGAATACCAGCAGGGTTCTCCAGTCGTAGGAATTGGGGTTCGACTCGATCGTGCCCCCGGCGCGCTTGAAATCCACATCCCGGGAGTAGGCGGTTGCGTTGACGTAGTAGTGATGCAGATAGGCATTGTCGCTCAACGCCCTGAGCCCGCTTTCACCGGGTTTCCCGTCGGGGCCGAGATAAGCAGCATTCGGCACCACGGCGAACAATTCCGCGCCCCCGGAAGTCGTCATCTGCGCATCGAAGGCATGGAACATGCCGTCGTTTGCACCCACGTAAACAACCGGTTTCCGTGAGGCCTTGCTGGTCTTGAAAATGGAATACCCCGGATTGTATGCGTCCGAGTAGTACTCATTCGGCGGGCCGACATAAAGTGCGCCCGAATCGACGATGTCACCGAGAACCGATGCACGATAGCGGTAAGTCTTGCGCACGTTGAGCGTCGACTGGTTGGTCGTATCACCGCGCAGGTACTTGAGGACATTCGACTGCTCAGTCGACGAACCCAAAGCCGCCGCCTGGGCTGCGGACAGGTTGGCCAGCCGGAAAGGCACGCCCTTGAGCTTGCCGTTGCTGTCGGGGGCTAATGTGACCACCTTGCGGGCGGAGTCCCAACCCGAACCAGTCACCATTAAATCAAGCTTCGTTGCCGCACTCCAAACCTGGGAGGTATTGATCTCGCCCGAAGTGACATTGATCGAATCGATCTTCAGGCCCTTGAGGTCACCAGACCAGTAGAGGGAGTTGTAAGTCGTCTGAAAAAAGCCATCAGCGGCCAGACTATCGGAAATGACAGACCCCGTGGTACCGACGCCCGATGCAGAACCGATCAAAGAGTTGATCTGACTGAAAGCCGAGTTCAAGCCCGACACTAAACGATCCGGATCGGATGCCGGGAAGTAGGTGTCGGGGATAGGCGTCCCCTTATAGTTTTGCGCCAGCGCATCCCACTCCCCCGCATCGGGCACGCCATCCTTGTCCTTGTCGGTAAAGCCCCCGTATTTCGCCGCCTTGTAGTACTGGTTGTTGTTGGCCATGGTGGAATACTCCAGCGCATCCACCCAGAAGGTCTTGATCCGGGAATCAGGAAAATCGCTGCGCAATGGGGCCGTATTGGCGGCGTAGGCCATGCCCGCGATGTAGTCGACGGCCAGGCTGTAGCCGGTGATCTTCTTCGTCCAGTCCTTGACGGTTTCACCCGCAAAACGCTCACCCGCAACCAGGGAATCCATGGGGTAACCGCTGCCCGACAGATTGTTGTCGCACGTGTCACCACAGGTGTTGGTATCACCAATGCCGATGATGAACTGCTTCTGACAACTCCCCCCCTGGGAGGCGGGCAGAACGGGATCCAGCCAGTTGGTGATGATGGGGAAATCGTCCTTGATCTTCACTCTCTGGGCTGCCGTCACGCCGGAAGGGATGGCGGAATAGCTGGGCACATGCCCGATACCGGATGGCCCCAACAGATAGCGCAGGGCAACGGCATACATCTCGCTCACGTTGTCATAGCGCTTGTAACTCTTGGCCTTGTAGCCGAACAGGTTCAGGTAATTGATGGCGCCTGATCGGGTAATCTCCGAATCGCCTCCCCTGTCGACAGGAAACGGATCCTGAAGGAAGGCCCCGGTTTCGAGGATCTCATCGCGCGTGTCACGAATTTGTGCTTTCAGTACGCCACCATCCCAGGCCTTCAGCAGCGTGTCCGAGCCATAGGTGTCGCCGTTAAGGTTGTGGTAGGCCGTCGCACCAAAGCGCATTCTCTGAATGTTCTTCTGGATCAACCCCACCGGCTTGTATACCCGTTTGGTCTTCTCGGGGTTCTCGTATTTCTGGCAATAGGACTGGTCGGCGTATTCATGCTTGGTGATATCCGTACCGCCGCAAACAAGAACCCTGACCTGATAACTCCCGATAACGCTACCAGCCGCGGAATTGTTATTGCTTTGGGTAAACTCGACGTTGATCCCCTTGTCGAAAACCGTTGCAATCAGGTTCTTCGATCCACTGGTGCTCAAGGGAGTGTATTTGGAGACGTTGGTCGGCGCCAGGGACTTGTCGGGGAAGTTGGATTTGGAGCCCTGATTATTGGACCAGGCTTTCTGGAGAATGGTGACCCCGACGGGAGTGACGGCTGAAAAATCGGCGGGTTCGTCCTTGTCACGTGCCCCCCCTGTCATGGCCCAGCGGAAAAGATCGATTACATGCATGGTCGCCCAGTTCATGTAATTTCCCGACCATTCGCCAGAGCAGGTGTAATTGGCCCCCTGGACACTGTCGGTGGGATAAAAATATCCGTCAGAGGATGTGCCGGTATAGGCGTAGCAGCGGGTCGGATCAAAATACCCCAGGTATTTGCGGGTAGGCTCGAAATAAGGATCGGATTGGGACGAGGCCGGGAGGGCCGTGACGCCGTAGACGCCGGTGCTGAAGTTTGCGTGGCTCTGCGCAGTGGGAAACTCCACGGACAGGGCGAGCATCACGTTGGCCGGGACCGCCTCGGTACTAGCGGTGATGGGCACGTCAGCAAGCGCCGTCTCTGTCGCATGGACCACGGGCAGCATTGAATGCCACGCCCCGGCTGCAACGAGGAACCGGGCCGCCATGAACTTCCAGCGAGGGAAAGATGCCTTGGATCCTGCCGTGGCTGCATTCATTTCGTCATGTCCCCAAGTCATTTCAGGTATCACTCTTCGAGGAAGGTCACATTCCACTGAACGTAGGTCTGGCTATTGCGAACACCATCCGTGCGCACCGTGACCCGATAAACGGGAGAAGCAACAGAACCCGGTTTTTCATTTCGGTCATCGCCACCGGCAGCCATGTCATTGGACAGCACGCAAGTGACCTTGCTGGAGGGGCCGTAGGTCTCACACATGCGCTCAACCAGAAAGCGCGTCTCATTGCCATTGACCTTGACCGCGGGGCTCTTGAACTTTGTGT
>JAYRXB010000275.1:0-2345 GCA_041917735.1 Cyclobacteriaceae bacterium | reverse complement strand
TTCCGATACACGGGAAGCAGGCATCCTGCTCGACAAGACACCGGTTGATCTCCTGTTGTTGGATGTGCAGATGCCGCACCAAACCGGGTTACAGTTTTTGCGATCATTGACAAAACCGCCGTTGGCAATACTTACCACGGCATACAGCGAGTTTGCGCTCGAAGGATATGAGTTGGATGTAGTGGATTACCTGGTGAAGCCGATACCTTTTGATCGGTTTCTGCGGGCAGTAACGAAAGCGAAAGACTATCACGGATACCTCAAGCAATCACAACCCGGGAAGCAGGAATTGTTTGTAAAGAGCGGCGGACGGCTCGAACGTGTGGACATCGCGGAAATTCTGTTCATTGAATCCATGCAGAACTATGTGGTGATTCACCGGGCTTCGGGGAAACTGATTGTGTACATGACGTTGTCAGGTTTGCTGACGCAGCTTCCGGAAGACACCTTCATGCGCATTCACAAGTCGTTCGCCGTGGCCCTGCCGCAAGTTTCAACCATCGATGGACATACCGTGGTAATTGGTCAGCACAGGATCCCGGTTTCGCGCGCATTGCGGGAGGACGTAGTGCGCCGCGTTGTGGGCAGCAAGCAGGTAAAGCGGTAGCGTCTACTACTTGACTTCTTCGAGCAGGGTTCGGAAGGAAACTGCTTTATCCCCAAACTTCTTCTTTACTTCTTCGCGCAAAGCGGGGGCAAACCGGTCGAGGTATTGTTCAAGCTGATGGATGGACTGCGCCTGGTATTGAATGGCATACGATACGGTATCGTCTTCGGCGGCCGTCAGAACCCGGTACATCCGGTACCCCAGGAACATCTGTGTCTTCATGACTTCGGGGATATGAACCTCCTTCATCCAGACGAGCCATTCCTGTTCAATCTTCTTGTCGACGCCGGTGGTAACGTTGTAAATAAGCATGCTTTCAAAAGTAGCGAGAATCCGGTTACGATCGGTTGCTGGAAGGCTGGGCAGCGTGGCGTTGGCCCAAAAACAAGGCGACCAGGACCAGCCCGGTTCCCACCACGGTGAAGACGGTGATGGGTTCATCGAGGAGGATGGCGGCTATGGTGAGCCCGAAAATGGGACAGAGGAATAACCACAGGGACGCGCGAACAGGGTCGATTTTCAAGAGGTACAACCACAACTGGACGGCCCCGATGGAGACCGGGACCACCAGCCAGAACACGCTTCCCCAGAACCGGAAGTCGTAGAGATTCTCTTGCTCGGAAAAGAGCAGCGCGAAAGGCAGTAGCAGTATACCCCCGATGAACACCTGCCATCCGTTGATGGCCGTGCGGCTCAGTGTCCAGTGGATCGCCGCATAGTACACGGAACTGAAGGAATAAGCCACCATGCAAAATGCCATGAGCGCGATGCCGGCCGGAGAGGCATAGCCATTGTTGATCAACGGGTAAGAAACGATGGCCACACCGACAATCCCGATGGCAATGCTCACCCACTGGAGCAGGGCAACGCGTGCCCGAAGCCAGAGGGCGGTGAGTGTTCCAATCATAAGCGGATTGAGTGCCAGGGCAATGGAAGTGACGCCCGCCGTGACTTCCTTCAGTGCAACGATGAATATCCCGAGATACAGCGTGGTGTTGAAGGCGCCGAAAATGATGAGTTGCTTCCATTCCTGCCCTTGCGGAAGCCGATCGTGCTGGATCCAACGCGACCACAGTAACAAGAGGATGCCCGCGGCCAGAAATCGAATGGTGAAAATCTCAAGCCCATCGGCCGACTGCAGGCCTATCTTGCCCGCCGCGGACGCCGATGACCACAGCAGGGCGAAGGAAAGACCGGCAACGAGGTAGCGAGGAGAGCTGGACACAACCGGGGCTTCAGTCTTTCACGTAATCGCTCAGGTAATCGAAGTATTTGGTGAGCTGGCCATTCTCGGCGATGGTGGCGCGAGCAATGATTCCTTCAGGATCCTCCACCAGCAACGGACGGAGGATGCGATCGATGAGGTCATGGCCGAATTCTTCCGACGCACTCCGGGGCAATTCGCAGGGAAGATTGTCGATGGCCATCACAGTCACGTGCGAGCGATGGCTCAGCGGCGGATGCAAGGTTCCGGTCTTTGGATCGTAGTCATACAACGGGTCATCAATGGAGGTGGCCTTTTTTGTGCTCGGTACGGAGCCATTGATGTCACACGTAATGTCTGCGATTACCTTTATCCGGAAGTCGGGTTGTTGCATGTGTGCCTCTGTGAAGAGCACGGGTGCGTTGGGGTTCCAAAATGCGCCAGCCAACAACAAATCGGTGACTTTGGCAAACTCGGGGAACGTGGAGGCATAGCGTTGCGGCTCGCGGTGAAACTCGTCGCGGTTGAAGTGCC
>JAYRXB010000274.1:0-3808 GCA_041917735.1 Cyclobacteriaceae bacterium | reverse complement strand
CCTTGCCGTTGCTGTTTCGTGCAAGAAGGATGACCCTGCCCCCACTCCCGCCTCCAACGCGCTCATTGGCAACTGGAAGTTTGTCAGCCTTGCGAAAACCGGCTGTACCAACCCGACCGACAACTCTGCAGAAACCTGCACGACCGACTGTGGTACGCTCGCCATCACAGCCTCAGGCTGGACATTTACACAACCCGGAGCCAGCACAGACACAGGGACTTATACGCTAAGTGGCAGCACTGTCACGCTCTCGGAAACAGGCGGGTCCACCGACACGTACACGTATGCCATTGTCGGAAGCTCACTGACCTTCACAAAGGCCCCCGGCGGCGACGGTTGCCTGGAAGTAAGCACCTTCTCGAAGATCTAACCCCATATTTGTATCCACCCCGGCACGGAGGGCTTCGGCCCTCTTTGCTTTTATGCCCATCGCAGTCCCTGGAAACATGCGGGTCATGGGCAAATGATCTGCCAGCAGGTGACATTTGTATTCCCCCTTGGCTGACAGGAATCATCGCCCCTGGCCCGCGCAGGGTCTATCTTTTGGTCAACAAACCCCCGGTGTATGGAAGCCAAAAAGAACCCCGCCGCCGATGTGTATGGAAAATCCGGACTGTTCCGGAGCATTGGCCTGATGATTTCGCTGGGCCTGGTAGTCACAGCCTTTCAATGGAAGACCTATGACACCGAAAAGGTCCAACTGGACACCAAGAAAACAAACAACTTCGAATTGATGGTGGATATTCCGGCGACCGAACAGCCACCACCACCCCCGCCTCAAGTGCAATCCACCCAGGTGGTCGAGGTACCGGATGAGGAAGTGGTGAAGCAGGAAATCAAGGTGATTCTCGACATGGAGGTGACGGACAATACAAAGATCGAGTCCATTACCATCCGGACCCCGGAACCGGAACCGGAAGAGGAATCTGAGAAGATTTTCACCATCGTGGAGGAAACCGCTTCACCCAAAGGAGGGCTGGCTGCCTTCTACCAGTATGTCGCCGAGAACATCAAGTACCCGGTACAGGCAAAGCGGATGAATATCCAGGGACGCGTTTATGTGGAGTTTGTCATTGCCAAGGACGGCACGCTCACGGACGTTCATATTGTGAAAGGAATCGGGGCGGGGTGTGACGAAGAGGCGTTGAGGATCGTGCAGGAAGCACCACCCTGGAATCCTGCCAAGCAGCGCGGCAAGCCAGTGCGTCAGCGGTACACCTTGCCGATCGTATTCAAAATGGCGAGCCTATAACGTGTGAGGGAATGTATCGAAGCTCCATGACCCAACCCTCCTCACCTATCCATTAAAAAAGGGGCCATTGACATTGGCCCCTTTTTATTCAATACCAACTTGAACGTATACTAATTCTCCAGCGGATCGATGGGCCGAAGTTCGATACCTCCGTTGTACTTCAGGTGCGGATGAGTCTCTACGATTGAACGCGCTTCGGCGAGGTTGTTGGCGCGGATCACAAAATAGCCGCTGATGCCCGGGCCTTCCGGCGATGAAAGGCTGCCGAATTGGTAAACTTCCTCAGTGAGCTTTTCAGCACCCACCAACTGGTTCCTGGCCGCCATGTCTTGCGCCCATTGCGAATACTCCTTTACGAGGGCCGGGATATCTGTGCCGGTGAAGGTGGAATCCTCGCGGAGCAATAGCAGGTACGACTGGCGGGCGTCGTCGATCACAGCGGCGCCGCCATCAGGCCCTGCAGCATACATTCCGGCAAAAAAGGCAATCACGATGCCACCCAGGGCTGCAGCAATGCGGTAGTAATTGGTTTTGTTCATGGTAAGTGTAGTTTGTTTTTCCTCGTCCAATCGTTGAATTATACTTTCTTCCAACCCGGAAGGCAGCACATGCTTGTTCCTGAACGCGTCAAAGTCTATCGGTGCAGGTTCTTTTTCCAATTCGTCCATGCCTTACCTGTTTAGAAATTTCTGTACCTGTCTCCTGGCGTGGAAGAGCTGGCTCTTGCTGGTCCCCTCGCTGATTCCCAGCAAGGTGGCGATCTCTTCGTGGGTATATCCTTCGCTGTCGTGAAGGACAAGTACCTGGTGGTAACCCGCGCTCAAGCTCGCCAGCCCGCGCTGGAGATCTATGCCGATCCCCGGGTATCCGGACAACGGCTGCGCAGTCTCCACCTCGAGGGCAACCCTTGGCTTTCGAAGGACTGACTTCTGGTGCTCTTTCACTTTGAAAAGCAGGATGCCTGTCAGCCATGTTCTGAACGATGAGGTTCCCTGAAAGGTGTCCAACTTCTTCATTGCGGTGATCCACGTCTCCTGCGCCACGTCATCTGCCGCCGCCTGCTCATAGTTGAGCAGGTGCAACGCCAGCCGATGGATGCTCACAGCATACCTTCCGTACAGCAGCCGGAAATCCCGTTCCGACCGGTGTCTCAGAAAGCCATCAATCAATTGCTGATCGCTTATGCCTTCGGGTTCCTGGTGCATTATCGTATTCGGTATTGAGTGGCCTTTCAGGGCCAAAGGGTTGCATGCCTCTAAAGGTATTTTTTTTGATTGGAAATGGAGTACGATTAAACATGAGGAACCGCAAAATGTAGAATAGCCAATCAAAAAGGTAAAGTTTCGGTACCATCGGGTTTCGGGTTCTCCTACGGTAAAGACTACCTTTAAATGGTGATTGGAGTTCGTATTCCTTTGCAGCTACTTGGGACCCTGCTTCTTGCCGGAGTGGTTGTGCACGGTTATGGCCAGAGTACCCTAACCGGAACGATCACCGACCAGAAGACCGGAGAGCCCGTGCCGTTCGCCAACGTATTCTTTGCCCATACCACCCTGGGCACTTCCTCGCTCGTGGATGGAAGGTACTCCATCCTGAGAATCCCGGATGGTAAATACGACCTGGTCGTGGAGGTAGTAGGATTCAAGCACCACAAGCAGCCCATTGAGTTCGAAGGTGGACAGTATCGCCTGAACATTACCCTGGAGCAGGATAACGTTTACCTGGACTCGATCACCGTCATCGCCGATCAATCCGACAAGCGGTACTTGCCTATGTTTACGCGATTCTTCGTCGGCGACAGCCGAAGCGCCAAGTCGTGCAAGATTCTTAATCCTGAGGTACTTCATTTCTATTTTGATGCCAAGCGCAATTACCTCACCGTTAGCGCCCGTAAACCCGTCCAGGTACTGAATCCCTCCCTGGGCTACAAGGTGCATTACACGTTGGAGCGCTTTGGGTTGGATTTCACTACAGGCGAGAAGCTGATGCAAGGGAACCCGCGGTTTGAAGATTTACCCTTTACCAAACGGAAGGACTCCGTGGCCCGGGAAAAGAAGCGAACCGAAGCCTACCAAGGGTCCTTGTTTCATTTCATGCGGGCGTTGTACAATAACGCGCTCGAAGATGAACGTTTTCTGCTTTACATAGTCGACAGCCTGGGCTCACCGGATGGATCAGATGATGCACTTTCTCCCTTCGTTCGCGACTCGCTGGTTACCGGTAAACAGGTTATCAACTTGAACTATACAGGATTGTTGAAAATGGAGTACAGGAAGTCGGAAGACTCGGAGTATCCGGGTAGAATGCTGACGCAGTATCGCCGCCGAAATCCCAATGGGTTTCAAAACACCTACCTGCTTCTGAAAGATCCTTCCCTGCAAATCTATGCGAACGGCTACTTCTCCGATCAGCTGAGCGTGTACCTGAATGGCTACCTGGTCTGGCGGGAGACCGTAGCCAACATGGTACCACTGGGACACGAGGTGGTCAGTAAAAAGAAAAAGCAAAAGAAGAAGAGTAAGTAGAGCAGCGGGTTTGCCACTGTCACGAACCACT
>JAYRXB010000273.1:0-2910 GCA_041917735.1 Cyclobacteriaceae bacterium | reverse complement strand
TTTACGTCAAACAACCAATCAAGTGGGCAACTGCGGGTCCTGGAAAACAATGGCTGGAAGATATTGGCCGACCTACCGGATATGAAAGCTGCTGAGCCCGGCTTTGTGTACGATATTGCCCGCGACAAACTGATTGCTTTTGGCGGTAGCGCAGCACGCGGCCTGGTAAACAATACAACCTGGGAATGGGATGGGGCTGCCTGGAAAAAGTTTGAGGGCAAGTCGCCCAATGGTCGTCAGGCATTTGCCATGGTCTATGACAGCAAACGACACAAGGCTATTCTATATGGCGGAGCGGATGGGAATGGAACTATCTTCAACGACGGCGTGTGGGAATTTGACGGCACGGTGTGGAAAAACATCGTTACTGAAAACAACCCCGGTCCACGAATCTCTCCGGGTTATGCGTTTGATTCAAAACGAAACCTTCTGATTCTCTTTGGCGGCATATCACAGGGAGCGTTGCAGAATGACTTGTGGGCCTGGGATGGACAAGCTTGGAAATTGTTGTCCACCGAGGGGCCCCCGAAAAGAACAATGGGATACCTGGCCTACGATAAGGTCAGGGATAAAATCATTTTGTTTGGCGGCCGGCTTGGATGGCCCAACGACGCGGATGATACCTGGGAGTGGGATGGGGTGAAGTGGACGGCTATTCAAAAATAGGTTGGCGGCACGGAAGGACGCTGTGAAAACTACGGGATCAAAGGGATCTTCAGGGCATGAAATGAGGCAAAACGTTACATCCACACAATGGGGGGATTCTTTCCCGCTCCAGTACGGGAAACCGCGGACCAGTTCCTACACCCATTGTGTTGAATTCACTTCCCCGTGGTCCAATCCGCAGCGATGAAGAAAACCATTGAACCCCGATGACAGTTCAAAGGTAAGTTCGGGCCTGGGCAAATGTAATCCCCGGGAAGCTCCACATGCGCAAGCGACTACCATCACCGCGTTCCTTCATCCAATCCTTAACCGTTAATGCATTATGAAATCCCTCCTTACGGTCATCCTATTTTCATTCCTATCTCTCACGCTTTCCTACGCAGGAATCGATAACCCGGTAACTGCCTGGAAATTTCAAACGAAAGGGCCCATACGGGGCGGAATTGTTGCCTCGGGAAATTCAGTCTACTTCGGAAGCGCCGATGGCCACGTATACTCCATTGACAAATCAAGCGGCAAGCTGAACTGGAAATTCAAAAACGTGGTAGTCTTCGCCTACCAGGATGTGCCCGAGAATATCTACGGCGCCGATCCGTCGAAGGGATTGTTGCGTCGATACCTGGAATCGGGAGGAAAAGTGCTTTGGATCGGGGGCCTTCCAAAAAGATACCTCGTGAATGAAAAGGGCCAGTTCCACAAAGAAGATAGTTCCATCGGGCCTTTGCTAGTTGGCCTTGAGCCTGACTATCCCCTGGAGTCGGGCAACTATTACAACACTTCCACGCAGGAAGGACTTAATTGGGGGCTGCCGGAATTACACAACGCTGCCTACGGGATATTCGCACCCCAGGCGGCTGTGACTCCGCTCGCCATCAATGAAGTAGGGCAACTGTCTATCTGGGTCAAGACCTTCACCAATCAGGTCGGTACCGGATTCGTTTCATGCCGTACCTGGCCCTTGCACCAGGCCATCCCGGACGAACACTTGCACTTGCTTTACCGCATTGCCGCATACGGCCTGCAGTGAGGTTACGGCGGCGGCGTTGAACAGGGGCCGGAAGCGATTCGTCCCGCTACTCGCTGCGCAATGACCGGGTTGGGTTGCTCATCGCGGCAAACAACGACTGTATCCCCACCGACGCCAGCGTCAATACCAAAATTCCCAGCAGGGGAAGCACGATGAACCAAACTCCCAGGGTAGTGCGGAAGGCATAACCCTGAAGCCAGTTCGAGGCCAGATAGTACGACAATGGAATTGCCACGACAAAGGCCAGGCCCGTCAACGCCACATATTCCACAACAAACAGATTCACCAACTGCGTCACCGAAGCGCCCAAGGCCCGGCGTATACCCATTTCCTTGGTCCGCCGGGATATGGTAAAGAGTGACAGGCCCACCAAACCAAGGCCCGCAATGAGCAGGCCTATGCATGTAAAGACATTCAGCAACACATGGAACATCTGCTCGGATTTGTATTGCGCATCATAAAACGCGTCAAGAAAAAAATATTCGAAAGGACTATCCGGGAAGAATTTCAGCCACAACGCTTCGATATCCGCTAGGTCGTCCTGGTCCACCGTACCCGCCAATTTGATGGAGTAATAACTCCAATTGTAGTCTTCCAGGCGAAATACGATCGGCTTGATATCATGCTGCAGCGACTTCTGATGAAAATCCTGCAATACGCCAATTACGGTCAGCGTATCCGACCCATTGGTGATCTTGCTTTGGATGGCGGCTTCCGGGGTTTCAAAGCCCAATGTCGTCGCTGCGGTGTGGTTGAGTACGACAACCCGCTGGTACGCATCCGATTGCTCAAAGCTGCGTCCGCCCAGGAGTCGCATTTCATAGTTCTCGAAGAAATTCAAATCAACTTCATAATTCCGGCATCGCTTTGGGTTTTGATCGCTGGGTTGCCGGTAGTCACTGGACCCGCCCACCTCCTTGCCCGGCACGTCGGTCGATGCGGCCGCCGATCGAACAATGGGCAACTTCTCCAACTCCTGGATGAATGTCTCGTCCGTCAGAACGTAGGTACTGTCATGGTTGGCCCGATCCCGGAGCACCAGTGTCTCCCGGATGTTGACACCAAGGTCTTTCTGCTGCATGAACCGAACTTGGGAAACCAACGCCCAGGTACCGGACAACAGCAGCACAGCCAGTGCAATCTGTACGACAACCAGCGCCTTTCGGAAGAAAGCCGTGCCACCCGACGCATTGCCGGATACACCTTTCAACGCCGCT
>JAYRXB010000272.1:0-6958 GCA_041917735.1 Cyclobacteriaceae bacterium | reverse complement strand
GTCGCCCGATGGCACGGCCATGTTGTCTTCATAGCCACCCACTTCGTTGTACACCCCTTTTCGAAATGCGAAGTTGGCGCCGTTGGCCATGACCGGATGCCCCAACCCCGCGGTGGCGGCTGTCGTTCCGGCAACGCTCACAAATTCGAGTACCTGGAGCTGCCCGAAGAACGAACCATTGTCGGAGAGTTTGACCGGCCCCAGCAGCACCTGGGTCTGGCTTTCCTCGAAGTAGCTCGCCAAACACGTAAGCCAGTTCTTCGACAACGTGCAGTCTGCATCGGTGGTGGCGATAACATCAAAACGGGCGTGCTGGATACCCAGGCGAAGCGCCGACTTCTTTCCCTGTTGGTCAGCCGGCAGCTGAAAGAGCTTAACGTTGCCGTATGCCGCCATCGCCTGCTTTGCCACGTCCACCGAATCATCTTCCGAGTGATCGTCGACGAGGATAACCTCAAACCGGTTGGGCGGAAAGGCGGAGGCTCCCAGCTCGCTTATCAACCGGGTGAGGTTGGGCGCCTCGTTGCGAAACGCGACGACGACGGAAACCGACGGCGGGTTGGCCGTCCGGGGTGGCATCGGCTGACGCCGGATACGAACCCAACCGATAAGCAGGGCAATCACCAGCGCCAGGTAGAGAATCAATATCGCAGCCAGTAACCAGGTCATTCTGCTTTTGTCCGTACTTTTGGCCCGTGAGTAAAGGTCCTAAAAAAATGGCGAACCCTGCCCGTCGTGCGCCGGTGGCAAAAGAGCGCATCATCCTGGGCCTTGACCCCGGCACGAACGTCATGGGTTACGGCGTTATTCTCATCCAGGGTTCAGCACTCCGCCTCCTGCAGTTTGGCGTGATCCACCTGTCGAAGTTCGACGCACACGAACTCCGCCTGAAGAAGATCTTTGATCGAGTCCTTGGATTGGTGGACGAGTTTTCTCCGGATGAAGTTGCGCTGGAAGCACCTTTTTATGGGAAGAACGTCCAGTCAATGCTGAAATTGGGCCGCGCACAGGGTGTCGCTATGTCGGCAGCCCTCTACCGTGAAGTGCCCATCGTAGAATATGCGCCCAAGAAAGTGAAGCAGTCTGTGACCGGCAACGGAAATGCCTCCAAGGAACAGGTCGCCAAAATGCTGATGCAGTTGTTTGCGCTCCGGGAACTGCCCAAGCTCCTGGATGCCAGCGATGCCCTGGCCGTCGCCGTTTGTCATCACTACCAAAAGGGTGGCGCACCCTCCAAGAGCAAATCGTGGGAATCGTTTGTGAAAGAAAATCCAGGGAGAATCAAGGCCCAGGGTTAACGGCAACAGGATGAAGCACGGGGGCGTGGCAACGTCCTTGCTTCCAGGCCTGTTCGTTAGTCGCTATTCAATTTTGTCATCTCGAGTATCCCGAATCCAAATCGGCATCCGCAGTTGGAGGCAATACGTTCATCGGTAAGTGCTACCTCATCGTGGAGATCGCCCTGGTCGTCGACATAGGAGAACCGGTCAATGGAAAAGTAGGGCCGCAGGAGGCCCAGCAAGTAGGACAATGCAAAGACGCGGTGTGCATTGAATTCAATTCGCTGCGGGCCAATGGGGACTGACAGGTAAAACTTACCTCCGGCCTTCAGGACCTTTCGCATATTCTCGAGCCCCTTCTTGTCTCCCTCACTGTCAATCGGGTCACCATAGCGCCCCAGGCCGAAATGCTCCAGCACGTTTAACGAAGAGAGGGAGTCGGTATAGTTGTGCAGGGCCGGGGGAATGTTCATGAAGTCAGCTGTGACAAACCGAATATTTCGGACGCTGGCCGTCTGCGGCCGTATGTCAAACACTTCGATCTCGCGGAAGGACGCCACGTGCGCAACAAACCCATCCACGCGCGAGCCGACGTCAACGTGCTTCCGGGGGTTATGCTGAAAGACGCGCTGCGCCACCACAAGGTCTTCGTGAAAGTAGTGGCTCTTCAGATCCCCGTTGGTCTCAAAACGCTCCCGCAATACCGGATAGAGCTCCGATAACTTCCATTCGGTATTCCCCTGAAGTTGCTGGCGCATTTTCCGAAGGTCGCGACGGAAATAAGGCCAGGCCCGCATGCTGGCTACCCAGAGTTTCGGGTAGATCCCAAGGCTGTTCAAAGTCCGGTAAAACGATTTAAGCATCACGGAGTTGTTGATGGAGCTGTACCAGCTGCGTGGCCTCCGACTCCCAGTTGTATTTTTCTAATATCAGCTTACGGCCGCGCTTTCCCATGGCTTCGGCGCTCACGGGATCCGACAGAAGTTGTGTAATGGCCGCCGCGATCTGCGCGGCATCGGTTGGATCCACCAGGATGCCGGCATCCGCCTCACGGACAAAGGTTGCGGACTCTCCCTCCCGGGAAGCGATCACCGGCAGGCCAGCAGCCATGTACTCAAACAACTTGACCGGGTAGTTTGTCTTGTATCGTTCAATCGGGTGCGGGACAATGATCCCGATGGCGGCGGCATACAAGGCACGGATCATTTCATCGTACGGGAGCCACGACTGGTAGTCCACCTTGTATCGGGACAACAGATCGTTTTCCAGTGAGGCCGGTGCGAACTTACCTCCCAGGACAAACCGAAGGGGCGTCCGTTCATTTGCGATTCGGTGGCCTTCGAGCATTTCCACCACGCCTCGCGGCTTGCTCAGCAGACCAACGTAGATCATGCTTCGTTCGCGGAGTGAGTAAATCACCTCCTGCCCAAAGGAATCTTTGCGCGGAAAGTTCCGGATGAGCGCCACCTTGGAGGCAGGGAAGTACCGGGCAATCACGGGCTCGGCGACAATGACGGCATCAAAGCACCAGCCGGCAATCTTTTCCAGCAGGCGGTAGAACAATGCATAGAAGGGTTTGACCACCCCGGGTATCCAATGCTGATAGGAAATCTGGAGTGGCGTATCCTCGTGCGCGTCGTATACAACTTTGCGTCCTGTGCAACGGAGCGCTATTCCAGCCACCAGCAACTCCGAATCGTGCAGGTGAAAAACCGATGACCGCGGTTCGTGCAGCGCCATCCGAAAGATTCTCCACGGACAAAGCACAAGTTGTTCCCAACCTTTGCGGGGTAGCGGCACGGCCTTCACCTGGACACCCTGTTTTTCGAAGCTCTCGGAATGGGGAATGATCAGCGTTACCCGGAAACCTGCGGCTGTCAGCGAGAGCGCTTCCTTGTGAAAGATTCTCGTGTCAAGCGGCTTGTGGCCGGCGTTGGCCAGCATCACGATGCGTCCTTCGCTGTTCATAGGCGCGTCCAGCCGGGAGGAATAAGGTCTTTGGTATTGTAAATGCGACTGGCATACACCGGCTCCTTCTTGTCGAGAAAGCTGGACTTGAACCATTGCTGCGGCGCCACCACTACTTTGTCCGGGTTCGCATTGAGCCATGCCCCCCACCAACTGAAGGTACTGTTGGCGATGATATTGTGCCGGCAGGAGGCCATCAGGAGCATGTCTTTATAGGAGTCGTTGCCGGTGTTGTGATCCACAAACTCGGCTCCGGACGATCCAAATACCGACTTGCACCAGGCCAGGTCATCGGAGAAGAAATAAAGTACCGGATTTCCCACACGCTGTCGAAGCAAGGTAATCGCGGCCCCGTAGTAAGTCTCGGGCAAGGATCCGAAGAAGGATGCGTAATCCTTTCGCTGGTAGTCGCCCCGGCGCACGTGCACAGCCACACTTTGCTGAGATTGCATCTGACGCTGGAAAGCCTGGTTTCGTTCATCCAACGGCACGCGCGGGGTGAACTGTTCCCGGATGAGGCTGGCGATTGCTGAAAAATACTTTTCGCTTTGCCAATAGCCGGTCAGGTAGACATCGGGCGGCAGGCTAAAGAAATCATCGTAGTAATGGTAGTGCGGTTGGGCGAATACGCCCGGGCACCTGAAGTAGTTCTCGCGTTTGTTCAGGTACCGGACAACCGGGTTGCTTCCGGTGAAGCGGTGAACGTCCTGCCGGCTGGCTTCCGCCGCATCGATGTTGAACTGGTGGAGCGCAAAGGAGCGGTAAGGATGCTTGGAATACGTATACAAGTCAAGCTTGAGCGGGACGCCATGATGGGCGGCGAGCGCACGGCCGGCGGCATACTGAAAAAGCTGGTTGCCAAGTCCTCCGCGTAGCCGGGCGATGATCATCTGATATTCCTTATACTTGTGATCAAAAATAGGGGGATGGGTCTGAAACAAAAAATCAAGGAGTGGCCGGAGTTCTACAACCTCCTGCTTTCCATCCTCAACGCCACCAACTATTTCAACTGGAATTTTCACCGTCGATTCCGGCGCTACAAGCTCAACGATTACTGGAAGCAGCGCATCGACACCGTAGTCGCCAGCGAAGACAACGCGCGCATTACGCGGGTCACAGATGCCGGAAAGGTTTTCCCGGAATACCAACTTCTTGCCAATGGCCTGAAAATAACGCTGGGCAGCTACTATGATTACGGCAACACGCACCTGCTCATTGCCAACCGCGGGGTGCATGAGCCGCAAGAGGAGTATGCGTTCGAGCAGGTAATCCGGGCGCTGGGACCCGGGGCAACGATGATGGAACTGGGCAGCTACTGGGCTTTTTACAGTATGTGGTTTGCCAAGACCATTCCTGCCGCGCGCTGCATCATGGTGGAGCCCGACCCCCACAAAATGAATTTTGGGAAACTCAATTTCAAGCTCAATGGACTCTCCGGGTCGTTTGAACCAGGCTTCATGGACGAGACTACCGACTTGAACAGGCGCACGCCTGTCTATTCAGTCGACTACCTTCTCGAGAAGCACCATGTCGCCCATCTGCAAATACTCCACAGCGACATCCAGGGTTATGAAGTGGCTATGTTAAAAGGGGCCCGAAATGCCCTTCAGCGTAAGGCCATCGACTACTTCTTCATTTCCACCCATTCCAACACGCTGCATGCGGAGTGCCTGGACCTGTTGAAGGAGGCCGGATATCGCATTGTATGCGAAGCCAACCTGGATGCCACGTATTCTGTAGATGGGCTGATCGTTGCCAAGCGGAACGGCGCACCAGGGCCGGATCAGATTGACATCTCTCGTCGATGACTCAGCACGCTATTGATCAAGTCAGAAACTACTTCCGGATCGCGAGATAGTTTGCAGACTGAAACACTTCCAGTTTTTCGCTGTATTCCGGCAGCGGCTCCAGGCCGTCGGAAAGTACGCGGTGCAGGTGATACGCCTTCTGAAAAAAGTTGAAGTAGTCGCGGAAGTAAGTCCGTGAGTCGATGTTGCAGCCTCCAAACTCAAACTGGATGATGCGCACCCTGCCCTCCCCGATCATCCGTTGGCCGCCTTTCAACACCGCCAGTTCATGTCCCTCCACATCAAGTTTCAGGAAATCGATGTGATCGATTTGGTGTTGTGCGCAAAATTGATCCAGGGTAGTCAACTCAATCGTCTCCCTTCCGGAAAAATTGATCCGGTGGTGGGATAAATCGCGCGGGTAGACCGAGGCAAGCCCTGAGCCTTCCTTGTCGGTGTAGAGTTCCACTTTTCCTGGTACCTCCCCCAGCCCCAGGTTAACGAGATGAACGACGGGCACATCCGGTACCTCACGCTTCAGTATGGCAAACGTCTTTGCCGATGGCTCAAACGCGTAAAGCGCATACTTGCGGTCCCGCCAGGTGGCCATGAGGTTGCGGGTAAAGACACCCTGGTTGGCCCCTACATCAAACAAAATGGCCGTCGGCGAGTCAATCATGCTTCGGATCGTGTCGATCAGCATCGCCTCTCCGTTGTGCTCATAATCACTGGCACGTCCGTAGTTCATGCCCCGGAGCGAAAGGTGGTACAACCGCCGGAAGAAGCGCTGGTAATTTTTCTTGCCGAGGAAGACTTGGATGAAACTCATACCGCCGGGAGGCCAAATGTTTTGCAAATAAAGTATTTTGCACACAGAATCCTCGCCCATGGGCCTGATCGTACGGCAAAGCATCATCACAACCATCTTATCGTACGTCGGCGTTGCCATCGGCTACATCAACCTGCTGTACCTGTACCCTCGCTTTCTCTCTCCCGAGCAGGTCGGACTCATGCGAACACTGCAGGACTCCGCCATCCTCATGGCTCAGTTTGCGCAGTTCGGCCTGGCACAGAGCGTGATTCGGTTTTTCCCAAAATTCCGCGAACAACCCGATGGCGGGAAATCATTTATCAACGGGATTCTCCTGGCAGGCCTGGGAACATTCCTCCTTTTCCTGCTCGTCTTCTTCGCGTTTCAAGAGTCCATTGTCGGATACTTTGAATCCAACGCGGCAGATTTCATCCGCTACAGCAGCCTGGCCCTGTGGCTCACGTTCATTACGGTGATGACAACGTTGCTCGAAGTGTATTCACGCTCCCTCCTGAAGAACATTCTTCCCAACTTCCTGAAGGAGATCTTCGTTCGGGTCGGCCTGGCTGTTCTGGCCTTACTCTATTTCCGGAATGTCCTCACGTTCGACCAGGTAATGACGGGCTCCGTGCTGATTTATGCCCTGGCTGTGATGATCCTCCTTGGCACCCTCATGGCTGAAGGTCGCCTGGGGATCAGGTTCTCAACTCCGATGGAGCCCGGCCTCCGCCAGGAGCTCATCCGGTTCAGCCTCCTCAGCTTTGCCGGCACCGCCGGGATGATCGTCATCGGCAAAGTCGACAGCCTCATGGTCGCCGGGCTGCTGGGCCTCGCCCCCGTTGCCGTGTATACCACCGCCTTCTACATGGCGACAGTCATTGAAATCCCGAAGCGGGCCATGACCCAGGTAGCCACGCCGCTGATCTCGCGGGGGTTTGAGAAAAACGACCTGGTCGAAATCCATACCATCTACCGCAAGACCGCATTGAATCAGTTTATCATCGGATCCTTGCTGCTGATCGGTATCGCCGCAAACCTGGATAGCATCTTTTCCCTGATGCCCAAGGGGGAAATTTATTCCGCCGGCAAATGGGTCGTGCTCATTGTCGGTG
>JAYRXB010000271.1:0-5947 GCA_041917735.1 Cyclobacteriaceae bacterium | reverse complement strand
GCAGGCCGCGGCCATCATGCTGATGATCCAGAATAACCTGGATCCGGCTGTAGCCCAGCATCCCCACGAACTGATAACCTACGGTGGCAACGGTGCGGTGTTCCAGAACTGGGCACAGTACCTGCTGACCATGAAGTTCCTCGCTACCATGAGCGACCTGCAGACCCTGCATATGTACTCGGGGCATCCGATGGGTTTGTTTCCTTCATCAAAAGGCGCACCGCGGGTGGTGGTTACGAACGGAATGATGATTCCCAATTATTCGAAGCCCGACGATTGGGAGCGCTTCAATGCCATGGGCGTCACCCAGTACGGACAGATGACGGCCGGATCGTTTATGTACATTGGCCCACAGGGTATTGTGCATGGTACCAACATTACGTTGCTCAATGCCGGCAGGAAGATTGCCCGCAGGGGAGAAGGACTCGAAGGCAAGCTGTTTGTTTCAAGCGGGCTGGGAGGCATGAGCGGCGCTCAGCCCAAGGCGGCGAAGATAGCAGGGTGCATTTCGGTAATTGCGGAAGTAAACCCGAAGGCGGCGCGCAAGCGGCATGAGCAAGGTTGGGTAGATGAGCTCACCGACAACCTCGACGAACTGGTGAAACGCGTAGCGCTTGCCAAACGGAACAAGGAAGCGGTGTCGCTGGCCTACCTGGGCAATATTGTCGATGTGTGGGAGCGTTTCGCATTCGAAGAGATCCATGTGGACCTGGGCTCGGACCAGACCTCCCTGCATAACCCCTGGGCAGGTGGTTACTACCCGGCAAACCTCAGCTTTGACGAGGCCAACCGCAAGATGGCCAGCGATCCGGCAGGTTTCCGTCAGGACGTACAGGATTCGCTGCGCCGCCAAGTGACCGCGATCAACCACCATGCAGCGCGTGGCACGTATTTCTTTGATTACGGCAATGCGTTTTTGCTCGAAGCATCGAAGGCCGGTGCCGATGTAATGAAAGAAGATGGATTGACGTTCAAGTTTCCCTCGTACGTGCAGGACATCATGGGCCCGATGTGTTTTGACTACGGGTTTGGCCCGTTCCGTTGGGTTTGTACATCGGGCAAAGATGAAGACCTCGATGCCACGGATGCTTTGGCAGCCGGCGTATTGGAGGAATTGCTCAAGGGAGCGCACGAGGAGATCCGTTCGCAATTGAGGGACAACCTCGCCTGGATCCGTGCGGCAAAAGAGAACAAGCTGGTAGTCGGCTCACGGGCGCGCATCCTCTATGCCGATGCCGTAGGACGGATGCGCATTGCCGAAGCCTTCAACCACGCCATCCGCGAAGGAAGCATTGGTCCGGTAGTTTTGGGCCGCGATCATCACGATGTGTCGGGAACGGATAGCCCGTACCGCGAGACGTCCAACATTTACGACGGCTCCCAGTTTACCGCCGACATGGCTATCCACAACGTCATCGGCGACAGTTTTCGCGGCGCCACCTGGGTGTCCATTCACAACGGAGGCGGCGTGGGCTGGGGTGAAGTGATCAACGGTGGCTTTGGCATGTTGCTCGACGGCACGGCCGATACCGACCGCAAGATCCGCAGCATGCTTTCGTTTGACGTCAACAACGGGATCGCGCGCCGGGCGTGGGCCAGAAACGAAGGTGCCGTGTCGACGGCGGTACGCACGCAACAGGCCCATGACGACCTGCAGCTGACGTTGCCCAACCTTGCCGATGGCAAGATGCTTAGCGAGCTGATCAAGTAAACACACCCGCACAGGCCATGCTTCGACCTTTCTATTTGTTGCTGTTCAAGATACTGGGCTGGAAAGTGTCGGGTAAGATGCCCGACCTCCCGAAGTTTATTGTGGCGGTGGCGCCGCACACCAGCAACTGGGATTTTCCGGTGGGCCTTGCGGCACGAAGCATTTTGAGGATCCGCAACGCGCAGTTCCTGGGCAAGAGCCAATTGTTCAAGCCGCCGTTCGGCTGGTTTTTCCGCTGGCTCGGCGGTCACCCGGTAGACCGGTCGACCAGTCATGACATGGTTGACCAGGTCGTGAAGATCTTTGAGCGGCACGAGAAGTTTATTCTTGCCATTGCTCCGGAGGGCACACGCAAGAAGGTTGACAAGCTTCGTACCGGATTCTATTACATCGCCAAGGGGGCGAAGGTCCCGATTGTCCCGGTTGGCTTTGACTTTGCTCAAAAAGCGGTGATCATCAGCGAGCCTTTTTACCCCACTGACAATGTGGAGCAGGATATGGAAACTCTCCTTCGCTTTTACCGTTCCATCACTGGAAAAAACCCCGAATTGGGATTGGACTGATATTTGCAGAACCAGTTACCACGGTACAGATTCGTGAATTAAAACCAAATTAACCAACCATGAAAAAAGTAACGTTAGCGCTAGTACTTGTCGTAATTACTTCCGCGGCGGCCTGGGCCCAGGCATCGGTGGCCTTGGGCGTCAAGGGCGGACTAAATTTCGCCAACATTAACACCAACAGCGTATCGGCCGCTTACAATAGCCGTACAGGCTACCATGCCGGAGCCTTTGTCAACATCAAGCTCACCAAGATCGCGATTCAGCCGGAAGTGATCTACTCCGTGCAGGGCGCGGATGCAGCCTCGGGGAATTACGAACTGGGATACATCAACGTTCCCATTCTCCTCAAGTTCTACCTGATCGGCGGCTTGAATCTGCAGGCAGGCCCTCAATTCGGGTTCCTGTCGAGCGCTACCTCCGGAGGTGTGGATATCAAGAACCTCGTCGAGTCTTCGGAAACCAGTGTGGCTCTGGGTGCTGGCTTCGACATCAGCAAGTTTGTAATCGACGCCCGCTACAACCTCGGGTTGAGTGATGTGGACAAGTCATCGACCGAAGCAAAGAACCAGGTGTTCCAATTGAGTGTAGGCTTTAAGCTGTTCAATCTCGGCAACTGATAGCTACTGAAGTTACTTCTAAAGGCCGCGGCGATTACTCGCTGCGGCCTTTCTGTTTTATACCTTTGCCCGATGAGCCGGTACTCCGACACCCTCAACTACCTCTACAGCGCGTTGCCGATGTACCAACGGATTGGTGCTGCGGCCTACAAGGCCAACCTGGATAATACCCTGGCCTTGTGCGAGGCGCTGGGGAACCCAGAGCGCACGTTCAAGTCCATCCACATTGCCGGGACCAACGGCAAGGGGAGCACGTCGCACATGCTTGCCGCCATCCTCCAGGCTGCAGGCTACCGGACCGGCCTCTATACGTCGCCGCACCTGAAGGAATTTACCGAACGAATCCGCATCGACGGCAAAGAGGTAGAGAAGGAATTCGTCGTGGATTTTGTCGACCGCATGCGGCCGACACTCGATCGACTCAAGCCGTCGTTCTTCGAAATGACGGTGGGCATGGCGTTCGATTACTTCGCCCACCAGGACATAGACATCGCCGTCGTCGAAGTAGGACTCGGTGGGCGCCTGGATTCAACCAACGTCATCCTCCCGGAGTTGTCGGTGATTACCAACATCAGTTGGGATCACATGGCCCTGCTCGGTGATACGCTGCCCAAGATTGCTTTTGAGAAAGCGGGGATCATCAAGCCGGGTGTTCCGGTTATCGTCAGTGAGCGACAGGAGGCGGTGGAAGATGTTTTCATCACCCGGGCAAATCAGTTGGGCTGCGAACTTGTTTTCGCCTCCGATGTGATTCAGCTCGACCACCAGTCGCACGGCTACGATGTATACCAGGGCGGTGGTGTGTGGCTCGAAGGGTTGAACCCCGGACTGAAAGGAAAGTACCAGGAGCGAAACCTGCCCGGTGTGCTGGCAGCGGTCCTGGCCCTGGAGGACATGGGCTATGCGATTCCGAATAAAGCTGTCATGGAGGGAATTGCCCAGACCACCCAGCTTACGGGGTTGAAAGGGCGATGGCAGACGTTGCGCGTTAGCCCATTGACCATTTGCGACACCGGGCACAACGAAGCCGGCATCCGCGCCGTAGTCGATCAATTGCAGCGGACGCCACACGAACGCCTGCACATGGTCATCGGTATGGTCAACGACAAGGATATTTCGAAGATTCTCAACCTTCTGCCCAAGGATGCTGTTTATTACTTCTGCCAGACTTCCATTCCCCGGGCGCTGGACGCGGCGGAACTTGCCGTTCAGGCCGCCGGTTGTGGTCTGCACGGGGAGGTAGAACCGGATGTCAATGCGGCGCTGCGGAGGGCCACACGCGCTGCAGGGCCAAACGACCTGATCTTTGTAGGGGGTAGTACGTTTGTTGTTGGTGAAGTGGATGACCTTTGAATGAATGAGAGCCTGCTTGATTTTCCTGCTGCTGTTTCCCTTGCATGGACTTGCGCAGGAGTTTCGTGTGCAGGGAATCATAACCGGATCCTCCAGCCAGCCGCTGGCATCCGCCCATGTCCAGGTCATCGGCGCAAGCAAGACACTCGCCACGGATGAGGATGGCCGCTTTGCAGTTGTAACGCCTGCGGGGCGACTGACGCTTGAAGTAACCCATACGGGCTACGAGTCGCTGCGACGTACATTCCAGGTAACCCGAGACACCCTACTTTCCTTCGCGCTGACTCCCACGGTAGAGCAGTTGGACGAAGTAGTAGTGTCGACGTCACGCTACCGTCAGTCGGATCAGCTTCAGACAACGCGCATGAGCTCAGTTACCGTTACGGGCGCAGAGATCAATTCCATCCCTGTACTGGGCGGGGAAGCGGACCTACTGAAGACGATCCAGTTGTTTCCAGGCGTCTCGAAAGGGGTGGAAGGCAGTACCGACATCTTTGTGCGGGGCGGGGCGGCAGACCAGAACCTGGTGTTGCTCGACGGGGCGCCCGTGTATAACACCGGACACTTATTTGGTTTCTTGTCGGTGTTCAACCCCGATTTCTTGTCGAGCGTGGAGTCGATGAATGGAGCGTTTCCCGCTGAATATGGAGGCCGCCTTTCCTCGATTCTTGACGTACGAACAAAAAGCGCCACGGCGCAGCGCACGAGTATAAAGGGGAACATCGGGATGATCGCCTCCCGGCTGATGGTGGACCAACCCCTGGTAAAGGACAAACTCAGCATCTCCGTCGCAGGCCGCCGTACCTACGTTGACCAGGTTGTCCGCCTGCTGGGCGAGTCATTGCCTTACCACTTCTACGATCTCAACGCCAAGGCAACCTGGCGCCCGTCCTCGAATGACGAGGTGAAGTTTACCCACTATTCTGGCGATGATGTGCTGAACTTCATTCCGGGCACAAGCAGGAGCCGGCGCTTGCAAAACACCAACGCCAACTTCACGATCGGCAATTCATCACAGACCATCCGCTGGTGGAAGAGTCTTCCTGCAGGGTGGACCTCCAATTTCATGGCTTATCGCTCGAAGTTTCGTTACACCATTGACAACCGCTATGAAGACAGCCGGTTGTTTACCAGCTCAGACATCGAAGACCTCGGTGGCAAGTGGATTTTCTCTTCCGACAGCCTCGCCGGACTTTCGTTCCGCGGTGGTATAGACCTCGTGCGTCACCAGGTCAGTCCCAACATCATCTCCACAACGGGTGAAATCGCCGAACTCCTGGAAAGTAGTACCACCGCGTCGAGAAGGGCATGGGAAGTTAGTGCCTTCTCGCAAGTCGACGGTGATTGGATGAAGCGCTGGCGTTGGAGCGTTGGCCTCCGGGTTTCGTCCGCGTTCCTGGAGCAAAAGAGTTATGTCAATCCTGAGCCGCGGGTATCGCTACGCTATGCCGTCAATGAAAACACGACCCTCAAGGCGAGCTATTCGCGCATGGCCCAATACTTACACCGGGTGTCGAGCGCCGCGGTCGCCTTCCCCACGGATATCTGGTACCCGGTGACCAACCAGGTGAAGCCGCAACGATCGGATCAGTGGTCGTTGGCGTTCCAGCACGTATTGCCCAAACCGGGGGTGTTTCTGAGCCTGGAAGGTTATTACAAGACGCTTGACAACCTTATCGGCTACCGCGAAGGCGCCAATCTCT
>JAYRXB010000270.1:0-3217 GCA_041917735.1 Cyclobacteriaceae bacterium | reverse complement strand
TGTATTCAGGTTATCAAAAAAGTTTCCGATGACGACGTAACGCTCACCACCCGACGCACGATACTCGCCAGAGGCCAGCTGCCACCCGCCCGAAACCAGCGGCTCCTGACCAATCCATGACAGCGCTGGCACACGTTCAATGACCTGGTCGTTCGGGAAAAACAACAGGGAATCCGAAAGCATCATACCCACCCGGTCAGCCGTATACACGGAATACGAGGCCAGCTTGAAATAGAATTCTATCCGGTAACGCTTACCCTCCCGCAGCGGCTCCAGGAGTTCGCCGTGAATGTACTCCCGGTAGCTTCGTGGAGTTTTGTTGGGCCGATTCCACACATATATCCCCGCGTAGGCTACGCCCGAGTGGGCATTTGACTCACCCGCCCAGTTAAATGGCACGTCACATTCACCCCAGCTGCACTGGTTGTAATAGTCCGGTGTCCCGGTATTCGCCGATCGCCATCCCGGCAAATTGAAGTCACGTTGATTTGAACTAAAGTGGTTCGGACACCGGTTGCGCTCTTCAAAGCTGGGGTTGATGACGAGGTTCTGGGCTCTGGCGGCGAACGTCAAAGACAAGAAAGCCGCTACCCAGTGGCCGCGCACCCTCATGCACCTACTTGTAGTAGGTCAACTCAGCACGAAAGGATGCTTCCGTCGCTCCCAGCCGATCATAGGCAGACCGCGAGATGAAGATCATGACAGTGGCATCCGGAGCCGCGGGCGGGCCGGTGACGCGCACAAAAACCTCCTGGTTGGTAGCCAGGTTCCGCACCTTAAGAATCGTTCCAGGCTTTATGGTAGGGTGCTGTGCAAGGTACTTCCGGTTGCCTTCCGTCCCCTGGAGGAGCGCCGCCATGCCCGTCTCCTTCTGTTCGCTGGCACCGCTCAGGCTCTCCGATATCTTGATGTTCTCCACGGGTGTGACTGATGGGTTGGTCCCGGGCTGGACAGCGGGAGTTACTACGGCGGGTGCTACCACCGGAACAGCCGGTGCCGTTCCGGGTGATGGGGCCGCCACGGTCAGTACCTGCCCGATCTTTACTTCGTCAGCTGTGAGCCCATTCCATTCCTTCAGCTGGCCCACGGTCATTCCATAGGTGCGCGCAATGGAGTACAATGTCTCCTTTGCCGCCACCGTATGTGTCCGAGCGGCCGATGGCGAGGCCGCTGCCTTAACCTCAGCGGCGGGCTGAGCTGGCTTTGGCCTAATGAGGATCTCCTGACCTACGGAGAGGTTGCCGTCCTTCAGGTTGTTCCAGGCTTTGATGTCATCAACGGAAACATTGTAGTGACGTGCGATGGAAAACAACGTCTCTTTGGCCGCTACGCGATGTACCGTCCCCTGTGGGGTCTTGACCGCATCCGGTGCTTTCGGTTTGCCGCCGTACGGAATCTTCAGAATCTGTCCAACCTCCAATCCGGCGTCAGCGGTCGGGTTGACCGCCAGGATGTCTGCTACGGTCGAGCCATACCGCTTGGAGAGTCCATACAGTGTCTCCTTTTCTCCAACCTGGTGCACCACATGGGGCTTGCCATTGATCATCTCCATGCGGAGGGAATCACCGGGTGACAGGGTAAGCAAGCCAATCAGCAATACGTGAAACATAGTGTCCTTTCAATGACCTATAAAATTACCATTTCCGATGGCCATCCCACAACCCCAGCGCGTCGTTTTCCTTAGTATTTTTGCCAAAATCGAATCCATGAAAGCAACAGGCATTGTCCTTATCCTCCTCACCGCATGCCTGGGTTCAGTGCTCGCACAAACCAGGCCAAAGGTAATGGTCATGGAAATCAAGGCGGAAATCGACCCCCGGATGCTGCGGTACGTTACCCTGGCGCTTGAACATGCGGAAGAGACAAAGGCCGACTACGTGATCATCGAGATGGATACCTACGGCGGTATCCTCACCGACGCCAAGGAGATTGTTGACAAGATCATGGATTTCAAGAAACCCATCTGGGTGTTTATCAATTCAGACGCCGCCTCCGCAGGCGCCCTCATTTCCATTGCCTGCGATAGTATCTACATGTCTCCCGGCGCCAGTATCGGTGCAGCCACCGTGGTGACGGGTACTGGCGGGGAGGCCGCGCCGGACAAGTACCAGTCGTACATGCGCTCCATCATGCGGGCAACCGCGGAAGAGAATGGCCGTGATCCGCGAATCGCCGAGGGTATGGTGGACGAAAAAATCGTGGTAGACAGCATCAAGCAGGCCGGTAAAGTCATCACATTTACCACGACGGAGGCCATCGCCAACGGCTATTGCGAAGGCAAAGTGGAAAGCCTGGAAGAAATCCTGCAACAGAACAAGATCACCAACTATGACCTCGACCGCTTCAAACTCGGCGCCACCGAGCGCATCATCGCTTTCTTCCTCAACCCGTTTATCAGTGGCTTGCTGATCCTGATCATCATTGGCGGCATTTACTTTGAACTTCAGACCCCCGGAATCGGTTTTCCGCTGTTTGCCGCCATTGTCGCCCTGGTGTTGTACCTGGTACCGTATTACCTCAACGGGCTGGCCGAATACTGGGAAATACTCGCGCTGTTTGTAGGCCTTATCCTTATTATCCTGGAGCTGTTCGTGATCCCGGGTTTTGGCGTAGCCGGTGTGGCCGGAATTGCGCTGACCATCACTTCCCTGGTGCTCATCATGCTCAACAACGATTTCTTCAATTTTGATTTCGTTCCCCTCGGCGACATCGTTGTGGCACTCTTCGCGGCGGTCGGTGGAATAACCGGCGGTGTGATGCTGCTTTTCATCGCCGGGCCGCGGCTCACGCATACACAGGCCTTCAAGAACATCGCGCTCAACGACACGCAAGAAAAAACCCAAGGCTACACTTCCAACCTTTTCCCGTCCGATATCGTCGGGAAGCAAGGCGAAGCCTATACCGTGCTGCGCCCAAGCGGCAAGGTGATGGTGTCCGGGAATGTCTACGATGCGTACACCCGGGGTGAGTTTATCGACAAAGGGGAAACCATCGAAGTGATCGCGGCCGAAGGCACCTCGCTGCGGGTAAAGAAATCTGCATGAACATTCTCGGTGTCATTCCTGCCCGCCATGCCTCGACGCGCTTTCCAGGAAAGCCGCTGGCCGATCTGCTGGGGAAGTCCATGGTCGAACGGGTCTATCGCCAATGCAGCAAATCCAAGTATCTGACCGACGTCGTGGTGGCTACCGACCATCAACTCATCTACGACCATGTT
>JAYRXB010000269.1:0-3625 GCA_041917735.1 Cyclobacteriaceae bacterium | reverse complement strand
ATACATCACTGCGCCAAACGAAAGCAACAGTGCAATGGCATCCGCGTAACGTTCCAGGAAGGAAGGCTCATTGCGCCGAAGGTAAGCATCCGCGCCAGCGTGAACAGGGTAGATCGGTTCGTCCAGCACGAAAGGTTCATGGAGCGTCCGGTACATCGGATCAAATCGCATTAGCTCCATCTTGCTGGCAAACAGCGTTTGAGTTAGTTGATATATCGCGTTCTCCCCCAAGTCTTCCCGACACACCAACAGGGTCGTCGATGACACCGTGCGAATCTCCGGAAACTGGCTTTTGCCGGGAATAGCGGGGAGCGTGAAAGGCTTCAAGGAAGGTTCATTCAATACAAAGAAGTCGATCCAATCTTCCGGCAATGAAATTGGTTGCCAGCCATCGTTTAGGAGTTTCTTGGATCTTGGACCGTAATTGGTGCCCCAGATATGAATCACTTCCGTAGCACCGGCATCTTCCATACCGTCCAATTGCATGACGGGTTTCGGCAGTTGAATCAGGTGCACACTGTCAATA
The DNA here is from genome assembly GCA_041917735.1 of Cyclobacteriaceae bacterium. Taxonomy (GTDB): domain Bacteria; phylum Bacteroidota; class Bacteroidia; order Cytophagales; family Cyclobacteriaceae; genus ELB16-189. Next base: position 3,099 of record JAYRXB010000269.1, on the reverse strand, counting down.
CCTGCCAGCCGTGTCATTTGCAGAAAATGCTTTTCGGTTTCACCGTTCAACAGTTCAATTCCAAAAATCGATTCCTTAAACAATGTGCTCAAGGATGAATCCTTTGCCATCGGTTCCTTTGCAAAGAGCAACAGCAAGCGTTCGGTGATGGGCACTACAGTCCGGAGCTTGCCCGCCTGCTCACCCAACACGGAGGGCACAAACATGCTGCTGTTCATCAAGAAGGTCAACTCCGCGTCACCGCGGGCCACCATGGCGTTCGCTTCGAGTGTATTGGCTGTCTTGACCACGGTGACCTCATAGCCCTTCTTCTTCATGAGTTGTTCAAGATGACCAGCCATGTAGGAATAGGTGAAGTCGTTACCACCAACGGCTATTCGGTAGCTCTTCCGGGGAGCAACAAAATCACACGTGCTCAGGCCAAACAGGACGACCGTTGCCAGCACAAAACGGGAAAGGGACATAATGTTGTTATTCAGATTTCTTCAGACCAGCATAGGTCCAGGCTGCGCCGGCCAGATCAACGACGCCAAACAGGATCAGCTGCCAGGGAGCCCAACCCATCACCACGAAAGTGGTAAACATGACAAAGACATACGTGCGCGCATACACGGAGAAGGTGAGGAACAACCGGTGGTTGGTTGGTGCCATGACGACATAGCCCAAGCCCAGTGTAAATACCACGGAGCCAAGGACGCGAATCCAGATTTCGGAAGTTTCTGGCATCCCGAAGAGCGACAGAAGTACATTGGGAATCACCGTGAGGGTTATTCCGGTTGCCATCAGGTAAAAACCAAAGTAATACAACGAACGTGCTGCCGGATTCATGGGTAAAGGGTTAGGTTGCGGACCAGTGAAAATATATAAAATTCCTCAATCGATGCGGTATGGAACGACAACCCTAACCTTTTTGGCGGCCCATCGTTATCACTTCGCCAGCCTATTCCAGGTCAGCAGACCTGTTTTTTAACATCTTGCCGCCAAGTTCAAATTCATGTACAAGACACTGACTGTCCTTGCCTGTATCCTGCTGCTTTCTCAAGACCTGAAAAGCCAGGCAACCGGAAATGATACCATCTCGGTGGAACGCCTGATGACCGAAGCGGGCCGCTTTCGCCGTGAAGAAAAGGTGCTCGAAACACTTCAATCCTACTTTGCTGCCCTCCGCATCTCCGAGTCGCGGCAGGATACTGCAAATTTTGTTGCTGTCTCTACCAGCCTGGGAGAATACTATGAGCGTTTTTCCCGATCCAATGAGGCCATCCCGTACTACCACCAAGCGTATCAATGGTCTCGCCATACCGACAGCCTCCGCATGACAGCCCGGCTCAGCAATTCCTTGGCCTGGAACTACCATAAGATCAAACAAGTAGACTCCGCACTTCGATTTGCGGAAGAAGCGGTGCAACGGCAACGCGCATTGCCTTCACGGAATGCTGTAGCCTATGCGGTGGCGCTGGAATCCCTCGGGGAAATCTATTCGCTCAAGGGTCGCTACGACGAGGCGGAAAGCACCCTGGCCGAATGCATGGCCACCGGCAAGGCGGCAAACAATGTCGTCATCCAGGGGTTCACACGGTATGGTCTCGCCTTTAACGCATTCAATCAAAAGAAATACACGGAAGCGCGCTCGCACATTATGGCTTGCGTACCGGTTGCAGCAAAGTATGCAACACCGGAAGCGCTGGCCCTGGTATACCGCCTGGCCTATGAGGTGCACGACCGCCTCGGCCTGCAAAAGGAGGCGCTTCAGTTTCTTAAGGAATTCACCTTATTGAATGATCGGCTGCAATCCGAAGACATTGAAAAGAAAGCTGCCATCATCAATGCGAACTTTGAAATCCAGAAGAAAGAAGATGACCTCCGCCTGCTTGCACAGCAGAATGCCATCCAGAAGATGGAGATTGATCAACGAACACTCACCCAGCAACTGACGATCGGCGCAGTCATTGCCATTGCTGTCATTGTAGCCTTGCTTTTCAACCGCATCCAGAACAAACGAAAATTTGAGCGAAAGGAACTGCAACGCAAGCAGGAAGAGCTGGAGCAGGCACGAAAAGTGCAGCTATCGCTCCTCCCCAAACAGCCGCTGTTGAACAACACCTTTGAGATCAACGGCAAAATGATCACCGCGACAGAAGTGGGGGGAGACTATTTCGACTTCATTCCGCTGGACGATCACCGTGTCCTGATCGCCTTCGGCGACGCCACCGGCCATGGCATGACGGCGGGGATGATGGTAACCATCACCAAAGTCGCCCTGATCAATAACCTGGCGCTCCTCAAAGATTCAAACGACGTGGTTCCCATGATCAACGCCATCAATGATTCCATCTTCGCCAGCATTACCGCGAAAGGAATTGGTATGGCGCTTCAACTCTGCATCATGGATGCGCGATCGAACACGTTGTCGGTTGCCTCGTGCGGTATGCCCTACCCGATGATCTACGATTCCACTTCCAATACAACGTCCACCACCGTGATCCAGCAGCCACCACTGGGATTCCTTCGCCATTTTCCATACCGACTGACGCAATTGCCCTTCACCGGCAACCATACGTTGCTGCTCGTATCCGATGGCATCCTGGAGCGGTTTAATCCCGCGCGTGAGGAATACGGCCAGGACCGCCTGATTACCTTGCTGAACTCCAGCCTGTCCGGCACAGAACCGCTGGTCCGGGTTATCGATGTGATTTTTCAGGACACTGACAGGTTTGCCCTGTCTATTCCCAATCACGATGACATGACGCTGCTGGGCGCTAGGCTCAGAAACGCTGGCTAAACCAAAAACACTCGCGCTACAAGACAGAAAGAACCCCGTGCTCCTGCACGGGGCTATTCCTTGAACACTACCGCGATTCCAACAATTTCGCGTGTGCTACTGCCAGCCTGGCTACCGGAACACGCGGACCGGAACATGAAACGTAATTTAGTCCCAGGGAGTGGCAGAACATGATCGATTCAGGATGTCCGCCATGCTCCCCGCAAATGCCCACCTTCAGGTCAGGGCGCTTCTGGCGTCCATCGTCTACCGCAAGCTTCATCAACTTGCCCATGGCTTTGCGGTCCAACACCTCAAAGGGATTGTCTTTAAGTATT
>JAYRXB010000268.1:0-7083 GCA_041917735.1 Cyclobacteriaceae bacterium | reverse complement strand
CGAGATCTTCAAACTGACCGTTTCGCTCGGGGGCACGTTGTCGGGCGAACATGGCATTGGCATCGCCAAGCGACCGTACATGCCCCTAGCGATGAGTGAGGTGAACCTGAATCTGATGCGGGGAATTAAGAAGGTCTTTGATCCGAAGGGCATTCTGAATCCCGGGAAAATATTCTAGTTTTTTCACCGCCTTCGTGGCCAAGGTGCTGAAGCATTCTATCTTTGGTGGATGTGTGGCATAACCGGCGTCTTTGCGTTCAACCTGGTTGGCAAGTTCAGCAAGATCAACATTGCGGCTGCCACCACTTCCCTCGCCCACCGTGGACCTGATTCGCATGATGTCTACGTCGACGAGTGGGTTTGCCTTGGCCACCGGCGCCTGAGCGTCATCGACACCCGTGAAATCGCCAACCAGCCGCTCTGGGACCCTACCGACCGTTACGCCATCGTCTTCAACGGTGAAATTTTCAATTTCCGCGAACTCCGGGCGTCGCTGCGGGAACGCGGTGTGACGTTCCGAACCGAGTCCGACACAGAGGTACTGCTTCACTTGTACATCCGGCACGGCGAGGATTGCCTCCGTCAACTCAACGGGTTCTTTGCCTTCTGCGTCTACGACAAGCAAGAGCAGACCTTCTTTCTTGCCCGCGACCGCTACGGCGTTAAACCCCTCTACTTCCTTCACGACGACGATAAGTTCCTGTTCGGCAGCGAACTGCAGTCAATTGTGGCGTATGGAATCAAGAAGGAGATTGACTTCGCCTCCCTGCAAACCTACCTGCAACTCAACTACATCCCTGCGCCGCACACGATCTTTGCCGGTGTAAGCAAGTTGCTTCCCGGTCATTGGTTGCGCATCAAGGATCGCCAACTGACGCAACAGCCCTATTATGAGGTTGCGCTCGCTCCCGCGGGCAGTACACCCATCTCCTACGAAGAAGCGCAAGCCCGCTTTCGCCAGCTGCTGGAAGAATCGGTGCAACGACGGCTGGTCGCGGATGTTCCCCTGGGGGCCTTTCTCAGCGGTGGAGTGGATTCGTCTGTGATTGCAGGACTCGCCAAGCGCCACAAGCCGGACCTGCACACCTTTTCCATCGGATTCAAAGACGAGAAGTTCTTCGATGAGACGCGGTATGCCGAGCTTGTGTCGAAGCACTTCGGCACACAGCACACAGTATTCTCCCTGAGCAACCACGAAATGTCTTCGCACCTGCATCAGGTTCTTGACAGCCTCGACGAGCCCTTTGCCGACAGTTCAGCGATTGCGGTTTACCTGTTGAGCAAGGAAACCCGAAAACATGCCACGGTGGCACTTTCCGGCGACGGTGCAGACGAATTGTTGGGCGGATACAACAAGCATGCGGCTTTTTACCGGGCGTTGCATCCCGGTTTTGCTGAAACGGCGGCCACGGCCCTCCGCCCGGTGTGGTGGCTGCTACCGAAGTCGCGGCACGCCCCATTTTCGAATACCGTCCGTCAGCTCGATCGGTTTTCACGAGGTGCCAGCCTCGCGGCGGCCGATCGCTATTGGGCATGGGCAACTTTCGCATCACCCGCGCAGGCCGAGCGGCTGCTGCGCCCCGAACTTCGTGGCGGGACAGTGGTTGCCGAGCGGCGAAAGGTCTACACACAAACGCTTCCGGCCCGTGAATCAATGAATGACATCCTCCTCACCGATACCCGCCTGGTTCTCCCCAACGACATGCTGACAAAAGTAGACCGGATGAGCATGGCACACGCTCTTGAGGTCAGGAACCCCTTCCTGGATTTCCAGGTGGTGGATTTCCTGTTCACGTTACCCGACTCTTACAAGATCGATCGCTCCATGCGCAAGAAGCTTCTCCAGGATGCGTTCCGGGAGATGTTGCCAGCAGAACTTTACAACCGGCCCAAGAAAGGCTTTGAAGTTCCCCTCCTGCGATGGATGCGGAATGATCTTAAGGGGCTTATTCGCGACGACTTGCTCTCCCGGAGGTTCATCGAAGCACAAGGGATATTTGACTATCGCGAAATCAGCAAACTAAAGCGTCGGTTGTTTGCACTTAGCCCCGGCGACATTCACGCTCGCATGTGGGCGCTTGTGGTCTTTCAATGGTGGTGGAAGAAGAACGGTTAACCGGAATCAGCAAGCCGTGGTTTTCTTCACCTGGCCAATTCATGAAAATTCGTTCAATTCGTGGCTTTACTTCTTGAATCGGAAACGATAGGCACCAACCACCTGGATTGAATACCCGTAGTCTTCCGTCTTGCCAAAATTCAGAAACTTCAGTTCGCCGCCGAGGTCGAAACGTTTGCTGATCTGCCTGCGGTACATCGCTGACACGTGCAGGTTAGCCATGGAAAGGAAGCTGCTTTCAGCCGTGTTACCCAACACAGAGACGTTGGAATACATGATCGCCATCCCCGGGCCACCGCTAAGGTAGAAATTGGGAAGAACGCGGATTCGGAAAGACAGCAACAGCGGGATGGTGGTGAGTTTGGCGGTACCACCCGGAGCGGAACCGGAAGCGGGGCGATCCATGGAGTATACCGTATAGTAGCCCGATTCCAACCCGATGGAAACGCGGTGCTCCGGCTCCCACATGAACCGGAAAGTGTACCCTACCTGATTGGTATTGGCCAACCCGGCACCAATATCCAGGGTATTGATATAGTGAAACCAGCCGAGCCCGGCGCCTACTGACCAGTTTTTGGGCTTCTCCTCCTGACCCCAGGAAATGAAGGGCATAAACAGCAGCATCAATATGAAACCTAAGTTCCGCATGGTTATTCCTGGATATAGTGGTAGTAGGCCACGTACGATGGGTAATTTGTCAGCAAGCCATCAAAGCGTCCGAGGGTGATAAACTGGTTGATGTATGCCGGCACGTCGATTGTCCAGCAGATGGCAATACGGCCTTCTGCCTGAACGGATTCTACCAGTTCGTTTTGAGTTCCCAGGGTCCATCGCGGACCCCAGGCACGGGATTTCAAGACCCGAGCTTCCTCCGGGCTAATCTCACAGAGGGAGGGAATGCTGGTGTAGTTGGGTTGCGCTTTTAACGCTTGCAACACATCCTCTGCCGGCACGCCCATGAGAATTTCAATGTTGCGTCCTTTCGATGCTGCATACGCCAGTGCCTCTGCCTGGGTACTTCGTATGGCCGCCACCACATCCGGGCTCTTGATGTCCAGCCAAACGAACTCCAGCATGGTATTGTCAATGGCGTACTTCAGCACCTCTTCCAGCGTTGGTATCTGTTCTCCACGGATGAGTCGCACAAATGTCCGCAGCTGGTTGAAGGTAAAATTCTCAATGGGGCCGTTCAGGGGGCTCTTTTGTGTAAGACGAATATTGATGTCGCCGTCATGATACAGGATGGGTACACCATCTTTGGTGAGCCGGATATCGATTTCGATTCCATTGGCACCCAGGCGTTCTGCATACCCGACCATGGCCACGCTGTTTTCAGAAACGGGCAACCGGTCTGAAGTTCTGCCACCGCCGCGATGCCCCACGATCCGGAAATCCTTGTCCGTCACCGTTGTACTGAAGTACCGCGCATACTGGAACGTAATTGAAATCGCCGCCGCGTTATTGCCGTCACCATAAACGCCCTTTATGGTCAGCGACGAGGGGATGATTCCCTTTAGCAGGCTGGCGGCGCCATCCTCTTTGGCGACCATCAGGTCGACCAAACCCGTGCCATCGCTGGTGGGCACACGCCAATAGCCACGGAAATAAAGAACCGAATCCTTGGTGCCTGTATCAAACGTCAGGTAGCTGCTCCGCGTAAACAAAGTCATTTTGTCGCCGGCCCACTTGAGCACCGCGTCATTGCCAAATCGCTGGTTGGGATTGGTGATTGTATAGACACCCTCCATCAATGGTTTCACAGCATCGGGTACCGGTATCGAGCCGGCGGGCAGCTGCGGAATGGCGCTGGGCATGGAAATCGGAAACTCTGTCTGGCAGGTCCAGCACAACAGCGCCGCGAACACCAATAAAATCCATTGCAGCCGCCTCATAGGATCAACCCAATATAAAATTCAGGAATACTATAGAACCGATTGAAGGTGGAAAACGCCGGCCAGGCCATGTAATGATACTTGGCATAGGAGTTCTTCAATCCCAATACGAGCACCTTGTCTTTGTGAATTCGCTGTTCCATGTACAGACCGATACTATAGCCATTCGAAAAGTTCTTTTCGGTGGAAATCTCATTGTCACCCTGCTTGGTTGTGAAGGCGGTGACCACCACCCACTCTCCTTTCAGGGTAAAGGCCACATCCTTGAAGGTGTAACCGATCGATAAATTCGGATAGTTGATCCATGAATTGGCGCTGCTCGCAAAACCAAACTGGTTGAGCTGACCGAACGTGTACCCCACATCGTAACCCACGTTGAACGAAACGTTCTTCTTCTGATAACTCCAATGCGGGCCCACCGCAATCTGGTTTGATACAAACAACGTGGACACCCTGCCATCCAGCGAGAACCCCTTTGGCAATCCGTACAAGGCATGAAAATGAAAAAGGGGCGCCTGGATGGCCGTCTCCAGCCAGTCGAAGGGCAACTTTACCTGGGAAAGGGCCAGCTCCATGGAAAATTCGCCTGAATTCAGCCGGTGCGGGTAGTACATGGAGGCCGATACAATATCAAAGGTGTCAGCCTCCTGCGCATTTGCACCGGAATAGCCTACCCACAGGAGCACCAAGAGAACTATCTTTGCGATTAAATTTTTCGGCATGCGCCTTGATTAGGTGCGAAAGTGACCAAAGGTAATGGTTTTGACCCGTCAGCGATACTTCTGTTTAACGGTTTCCCTATTGTCCGGCCTTCTGTCCTTTGGCCAGCCTGGCGAAATCGTTTTCGTAAGCGACACCCAGGCACCCATGTGGGTGGAGAAACTGGTACTGGGATCAAACAACAACGTCCGGGCAACCGACCTGGTGCTCGGCGACATTGTCCGGCGCCGGCCCACTTCGGTATTCATCCTGGGCGATGTGGTCACTCTGGGGTATAAACAAAAGAAATGGTCGCGCATGGATCGATTCCTCGACAGTTGTCGGAAGGCAGGGATTCCCGTCCGTGCTTTGCTGGGAAACCATGATGTGATGACACGGAGCCGGAAAGGTGAAACTCAATTTCAAAAGCGATTCCCCGACCACCATCGAACCGGCTATTACCTGGTCACGGATTCGGTCGCCATGGTATTCCTGAATTCCAACTTCTCCAAACTCTCCGACCAGGACATCGCAACACAACAAGCGTGGTTTACGGCCACGCTCCAGGCCCTGGATGAAGATCGCGGCGTCGTAGTTACCATCGTTGCCTGCCACCATGCTCCTTACTCCAACAGTAAAATCGTCGGCTCCTCCAAATCGGTCCAACAACATTTTGTTCCTCCCTTTCTCTCGTCGCGCAAGGCCAAGTTGTTCATCACCGGCCATTCACACAACTACGAGCAGTTCAGGCATGGAGGCAAAGACTTTCTCATTATTGGCGGTGGCGGCGGGCTATCGCAGCCCTTGTCTGACAAGGAAGACCGGTTTTACGACCTATCCACCACCTACAAACCACAGTTTCATTACCTCGTCATGCAGCGCCACCGTGGCCAGCTATGCCTGACTTCTCGGTACCTGAACGAAGACTTTTCGGGCTTTTCCGAGGGACTTTCATTTTCCATAGCCTACCCATGAGTCGCTTGCCCCTGGTTTTGTTCCTTGTTGCAGTGGCTGGGTTACCTGGCCGTGCACAAACCGATTGTTCTCTTGAATTGGACAAGGATAGCATTTCAGTGTACACCTGCCCGCGTCCGGACTCCCGGTACAAGACAATCATTTCAAGGTTTCAGGTTCGCGCTACTCAGGCGGAACTTGCAGCCGCCCTGCTCGACATCCAGGGTTATAAAGAATGGCAGTACAAGACAGCCAGTGCACGTGTGCTGAACCGTGTCAGCGACCGGGAAGTGGTATACTACACGGAAGTCGAAGCGCCGGCCCTGACCAGCAACCGAGATTTTGTCATCCGACTGACCGTTGACCCCGACCCGATGACAAGGGGAATGATTATTGAAGCGGTCAGTATACCCGACTACATCCCTGCTGTGGAAAACGTGATTCGCGTACCGTATTCGCGTGCCCGATGGTTGGTGACCCCCGCTGGTCCGGGGAGGCTGGCGATCGAGTATTCCATCGACATTGACCTGGGCGGGTCGGTGCCTCCCTGGATCGTAAACCTATTTGCTGCCAAAGCACCCTATGAGACGTTCAAGTCGCTGCGTTCCGTAATCGGAAAGTACAGGGGGAAGGGCGCTTCCTTCGTCCGGGACTAACCCTTCTTGACTTCCTTGGCCCACATATCGCGCAACGTCACAGTCTGGTTGAACACGAGTTTGCCGGACGTTGAATCTTTGTCAAGGCAGTAGTAGCCCATGCGGAGAAACTGGTAGCGGTCACCGGGCCCTGCTGCCGCCAATACCGGCTCCGCATAAACCTGCTTTACAACCAATGAATTCGGATTCAAATGCGCCCGGAAATCCCCTTCAATAGCGCCGAGGTCTTCCACCGTAAAGAGGCGATCATAAAGCCGAACCTCCACCGGGACCGCATGCGTGGCACTAACCCAATGCAGCGTACCCTTTACCTGAATCCCTGAGGTATCCGCACCGCTTTTGCTCTCCGGAATGTATGTACAACGGACCTCCGTTACCGTACCCGATGCGTCCTTGATCACTTCTTCGCAACGAATAATGTATGCGCTCTTGAGTCGAACCATCTGGCCCGGTGCCAGGCGGAAGTACTTCTTCGGAGGATTCTCCATAAAGTCATCCCGCTCGATTAAGAGTTCCCTGGAAAATGGCATTTCCCGGTAAGTGACCGAATCCTCGCCGGGGTTATTCTCGCTTGGCAACACCTCCGACTTTCCCTCGGGGTAGTTCACGATGACGATCTTCAACGGATCAAATACCACCATCCGGCGCTGGGCCACTTTGTTGAGGTGTTCGCGCACGCAAAATTCCAGCAGGCTGATGTCGATGAGGTTATCGCGCTTGGCTACACCCACGCGGTCGCAAAAATCACGAATGGCTTCGGGGGTAT
>JAYRXB010000267.1:0-3251 GCA_041917735.1 Cyclobacteriaceae bacterium | reverse complement strand
GCGCTGGAGTATTATCTGAAGGCAAAAAAGGCATATTCTGAAGCTGGTATTGTTGATGATGTGACCTTGCTTATCAACACAGGTCTATGTTTCAATGAACTTCTTCGATTTGAAGATGCTCAGTCGTGCTTCGAGAATGCTATTAAGGCGTGCGGACCTGAATGCAGTGACAAAAGAGTACTTGAAGCAGAATTTGGACTTGGAAATTCCCTTTTTGCTCAAAAGCTCATGGGGCCCTCAAAGAAACATTTTGAATCATCATATCGAATAGCAGTAAGATTGGGTGATATAAGGTTTCAACTGGAGAACCTATTGAAATTAGCGAAGATTGAGTTGTCCGCTGACGATATGGGAGCGGCAGCTGTTTACCTTGAGTTAATAAATAACATACCTGAAAAGGCGGAATACCGCGAAATTCTTAAGATGTTCTATCTCCTTCAGGCGGAGTACTATGTTGCGTCAAATTCATTTCAAAAGGCAAATGACTTCTATGTGCTTGTCAACCAACTCAACGACAGCATCTTTGCCGCCGACGTCATCAAAAACCTCACCCGCGTCCAGACCCAGTTTGCCCAGCGTGAAAACCTGGCCATCATTGCCGAGAAAAACAGCATCCTGGCCCTCAATGAGAAAATCATCAGCCAGCAGCGATCATTCAATATTTTGCTGGCTGTCATCGTAGTCCTTTCCTCGGCCCTGGTAGCCGTCGTTTACCAAAATATCCGCAAAATCAGGACTGTAAACGCGGAATTGGCCACCGCCAAGGGCATTATCGAAGACCATAACAAGTTCCTCGACCAGCTGGTGGACCAGAAGACCAAGGAGCTGGTCGACAGCAACGAAGCCCTGGTCAAGGTCAACGACGAACTCGACAATTTCATCTACAAGACCTCCCACGATATCCGTGGGCCGCTGGCCAGCCTCAAAGGGATGGTCAACCTGGCCATCATGGACGTGAAAGACGACAAGGCGCTGGGTTACTTGCAGAAACTGGACCTTACGGCCGAAAAACTCAATATGATCCTCACCCGGCTGCTCATCGTCAACCGGATCAATCACGCGGAACTCAAACCCGAACCCATCCTTTTCGAACCGATCATCCAGGAAATTCTCACCCTGGAAGTGAAGAAGGGAATCCCGCCCAAAATCAAAATCGACTACGAGGTGGCCCCCGACGTGCACCTGGTTTCCGACCGCGACCTGGTCCGCCTCATCCTCGAAAACCTCATCGATAACGCCGTGAAGTACTACAACGACTCCGAGCGCGTGGAGTCGTTCGTGCGCATCCGGGTAGCCATGGAAGACGGAAAAGTCACCGCCCGCGTGGTTGACAATGGCGTGGGGATATCCACGATGAATCGTCAGAAGATCTTTCAAATGTTCGTGCGGGCCTCGGAACGGTCCGACACCGGCGGCATCGGCCTCTACCTCGCCAAACTGGCGACCGAAAAAGTTGGCGGAGACATCAGCCTGATCTCCACCAATGAGAAGTATACGGAGTTTGTCGTGCAGTTCCCCGCTGCACTGCCCAAGGCGACCGCTGACAAGCGCGCTGAAGAGGCCCAACGCCGCGAAGCAACACTACGGGCCTCGCTGCAGACGACCAACGGCCATGCGTAATGCCCCGGAGGCACCAAATTGCGCCCCGGGTTATCCTCCGATGTATTGTTTTTCCTCAGATTACCTTTTTGCCGAATCAGGAATTCCTGTTTGGGTTGCTTGAATACCTCAGGGATTGTTGAACTTGCACTGTCGCCGGAGAAGGCTTTTCACTTGAGGTTGAACGCCTAACCAAAACTTTTGCGAAATTTGACCCTTGCCCACAAGGCACCCGCACCTCAGACCCATACAGCACCATGGCAGAAGCCAAGAAAATCAACCGATATACCGTCACCGCGGCCCTCCCATACGCAAATGGCCCTAAACACATAGGTCACCTGGCCGGGGCCTATATACCCGCCGATGTGTATGTAAGATTTTTGCGACTTTTAAAGAAAAATGTGGTTTTCGTGTCCGGCAGCGACGAGCACGGAACAGCTATTCCCAACCAGGCCCTGAAGGAGGCCACCACCCCGAGGGAAATCATTGACAAATACCACGCCCTCATCCGCGATTGCCTCTACCAACTGGGCATCTCGTTCGACGTCTACCACCGCACCAGCGAACCCATCCATCACGAAACATCACAGGAATTCTTCCTTGACTTGCACAAGAAGGGTCTGCTGACGGAGGAGACTTCCGAACAGTACTTCGATGCGCAAGCCAACGTATTTCTCGCCGACCGCTACATCATGGGCACCTGCCCGCGCTGCGGACACCCGAACGCCTATGGCGACCAATGTGAAAAATGCGGTTCTACCCTGAGCCCCAACGAACTCATCAATCCCCGCTCTACCCTCTCGGGCACAGCCCCGGTGCTCAAGCCCACCCGCCACTGGTACCTTCCGCTGCAAAACTATGAGCCGTGGCTGCGCGACTGGATACTTCGTTCGCACGCCGATGACTGGAAGGCAAGTGTTTATGGCCAGTGTAAGTCGTGGATCGATGCCGGACTCCAGCCCCGCGCCATGACCCGCGACCTCGACTGGGGTATCAAGGTGCCGCTCCCCAACACGGAGGGCAAAGTACTCTATGTCTGGTTCGACGCACCCATCGGCTATGTATCGGCAACTCGTGCGCTGTTCCAGGAACTAAGCGAGGGCAAGAAAGTATTTTCTACGCCGCAGTCTGACTTCGGCAAGGTCAAGGCAGACGACTGGAAGAAGTACTGGCAAGCGGAAGATACCAGCCTCATCCACTTTATCGGCAAAGACAACATCGTCTTTCACTGCATCATCTTCCCGGTCATGCTGCACGCAGCGGGACAATACATCCTGCCCGACAACGTGCCGGCCAACGAGTTCCTCAACCTGGAAGGTGACAAGATGTCGACCAGCCGCGGATGGTCGATTGAAATGCATGACTACCTGCGGGAATTCCCCGGCAAGGAAGATGTGCTACGGTACACCCTCCTTACGATCATGCCCGAGGCCAAGGACAGCGAGTTCACCTGGAAGGATTTCCAATCGAAGAATAACAATGAACTCGTGGCGATATTCGGCAACTTCGTCAACCGGGCGCTGGTCCTGACTCAGAAGTATTTCGATAACCGGATGCCCGAACGCGGCCCCTTGAGCGACATCGATGAAAAGCTGATCGCCGAAGTGAGCCAGTTCCCGGGTCGCATCGCCGCCGCCATCGAGGCTTACAAG
>JAYRXB010000266.1:0-3071 GCA_041917735.1 Cyclobacteriaceae bacterium | reverse complement strand
GCGGCTATATGTCGAATCGCAATTACCCCAGGTTCAAGAACAGTGCTGCGGTAGGTGTGGCCGTGCTTGGCCGCGGGCGAGTGATTGGATTCACCGAGGATCTCGCCTTCCGCGCCTATTGGTTTGGCACCAACAAGATGTTGTTGAATGCAGTCTTTTTCGGTGGGTTTATACGGAGTGAAGCTGCCCGATAGCTAACCCGCTTCGTCGTGAGTTCGCGCAAAACTATTTCCGCCGTCGTCCTTTGGTCAGTCATCTCCGCAGCGTTTATCGGGCCGGGTACGGTTACCACCGCCGCTTCAGCGGGTGCGATCTTTCAGCTTGACCTGCTGTGGTGTGTCGTGTTTTCTACAGTCGCATGTATTGTGCTGCAAGAGGTCTCTGCACGTTTGACGATCGTGAGCGGAACTACCATGGGCCAGGCGATGATTAAGCGGTATGGCGCACAACGCGGGGTGTGGCTGAACTACCTGCTTGGCGGCCCTGTCATCCTGGGATGTGCCGCATACCAGGCGGGTAACATCATGGGCGCCGTTTCCGGGCTTCAACTCATGACATCGGGTGTCGTTTGGATACTCACTCCCGCTGTTGCCATCGTCGTTGCGCTCATTCTTTGGAGTGATCGGCGACAGACCATCGGCTGGCTCATGACCGCTCTGGTGGGAGTCATGGGCGTTGCGTTTGCGGCGCTGGCCATGGGTCGCCCGTTTGGCATCCTGCAGTTTCTGGAGGCTTCTACCCTGCCCACCATACCTCCTGGATCAGAGCTTCTTGCTCTGGGGCTGGTTGGAACTACCATTGTCCCCTACAATGTCTTTCTGGGATCGGGCGTAAGCAAGGGTCAAACGGTTCCGCTGATGCGGGTAGGCTTATCCATCTCCGTGGTAATCGGTGGTTTCATAACAGCGTGCATACTGGTGGCTGGAACATCCGTATCCTCCTTCACAGACTTTCGCGAATTATCGAATGCATTGCGTGCTGCTCTGGGTCCGGTCGGAGCCTGGGCATTGGGTGTTGGATTATTTGCCGCTGGATTTTCATCAGCCATCACCTCACCCTATGCGGCGTCGCTGATTGCAGGTACCGTCTTCAATTGGGAAAAAGCAGGGCAGCGGTGGATATGGATTGTAGTCTTGCTGACTGGTTTCCTGGTGGGCATGAGCGGCCTTAAACCCATCCCGGTGATCTTGCTTGTCCAGGCCCTGAACGGCCTGGTGCTGCCGCTTCTCACGGCCTTTCTTATTCTGCTGGTCAACGATGAACAGCTCATGGGGGCAAACCATCGACCATCCATCTACTACAATGGAGTTCTCCTCCTGATTTTTGCTTGTGTACTGGTGCTGGGTTTGCACAGCATAGACAAGTCCGTCTCCTCCTGGATCGGCGTGCCCCAGGAGCACTACGCCGTGATGACGGTGATAACCGTGTTGCTGACCAGCGTACTGGCCGTACGGATTTATCGGCTACGATAGCGTGCCCTCCATCAGGAGACCACCTCTTCAAATGCCTTTACAAATGACTTCATCTCGTCCAGTGTGCCGATGCTGACACGACACCACTCTTTGTCCTGATAGTCCCACACCCGGATTTGATAACCCCGCTTCATGGTCTCGTCCAGGATCACTTTACCACTCTTCGGCGCCGGGAACAGCACCACGTTGGTAAATGATTTTCCATAGAACCACTTCTTGCGATCGAGGTAGTCGGTGAAGTAGGCGCGAGCCTCAGCGTTCATCTTGCGCGTGTACGCCATAAAGTCCTTGTCGCCCAGGCTTGCCTTGGCCGCCGCCAAAGCTGCCTGGTTTAGGATGGTGCCCAGCTGGTTTTTCTGAAGCTTGGCAATCAATTCAGGCTTGGCAACGGCATACCCGACCCGTAGACCGGCGAGGCCATAGATCTTGGAGAAAGTTCTTGAAACGATAACGTTATGGCCCTGCTTCACGAGTTCTACCATGGACTGCTGCTGCGCCGGCTCCAGGAACTCCAGGTACGCCTCATCCGCAAAGACGGTTGTCTTCTTTGCCATCTCCACACAAAAGTTTTTCAGGCGTGCATTGTCCACGACCGTTCCGGTAGGGTTATTGGGATTCACCACGAAGACTATCCGGGTATCGGGTTTCACAGCCGATGCCATCGCCTCCAGGTCATGGGCCATATTCTTGTCCAGGTTCACTTTGTCCCAGCGTGCGTTAAACTTCTCGGCAAAATTCATAAGCATGGTGAACGTGGGGTAGGCTGAAAGTACAGCACCACCTTCGAGGCCAACGGTCATTCCGGTGATCGCCAGCACCTCACCGCTGCCGGCAGCCAGAAAAATATGGTCTGGCGTTACGCCCTCGTGGGCTGCAAGCAATTCCTTAAGCTCAGCGCTCTGATCAAAGGCGTACCGGTTTCCTTCACTGATGGAATTCTGAATGGCTTCACGCGCCTTGGCAGACGGACCGTAGGGATTTTCGTTCGACCCCAGCCGAACCAGCTTTCCATTTAAGGATGCCAGGAAATCGGCTTCGGCTTTGCTAGCCGGTGCGGCCATCAGTTCCTGAACCAGTGACAAACCCAGGGGCATTGTGGCCCCGGCGGCAAGGGCCGATTTGAACCAAGCCCTGCGGGATAGCGATGTGTTCATAGCAAATGGTGAGTTATCAGTTAAATGTAGCGAATTCCCGGAACATCACTTTTTCCAGGGAGCGCGCTGGGTGGTGGTTACAAAGGGTTCGGCATCCAGCACGATCATCGGGTCTTGGGTGTTCACGGGGTGATTCCGACGTTCCAGCCGGAAGGACCCGGCGCCTTCTTTTCTCGATTGGTAGTACAACCGATCGCCTTCCACATACCAGGTGCCCGAGTCGGATCCCTGCGAGGAAGTTCCTCCGCTGAACTCCTCCGTTTGCACGCTGCGCGATGATTCATCCTGATACAGGTACGTGCCATCTGCACGAAGGGTGATGCAGCGACCTGTATATGAACCGCTTGAACTCCTCATGTAGCACCACTGACCAACAAGATCTTCGGGATTGCGCTTATCCTTATAAGTAGGCTTGACCTTGGCGGCGCCCGTTACTTTCGTGTAG
>JAYRXB010000265.1:0-10138 GCA_041917735.1 Cyclobacteriaceae bacterium | reverse complement strand
TAGAATATGACTTTTGTCAGGTTGAACTACTGTTATGGCATGTGGATTAGTGCATTTTGCGGTATATTCGATATCGGCAATCCACAACCCATTAGCTATGCCTCCCCAAAGTCCATTCTCACAAACGTTGTATCGATACCTCGAAAAGGCTGAACTCGTTTTGCTGGCTGCGCTTGGAGCTAGCCTTCTGGCCCGGTACCTGGAAATGAATGGGTACATGACTGCACTGCAGATCTCGCTCTCCGGATTGGCCGGGGTGTATTTCCTGATGGCTTACCGACCACCCGCATCACAACCCGATGGTGAGAAGAAAGGCTTTGCTGACCTTCTCGCGGCAACCATCCTGCCCAAAGTGCTCTGGATTGGTTGCTCCGTAGGTGCCATCGGCATAATGTTCTACTTGCTGCAGCTCGAAGGCGCAAGGCAAATGATGCTCATCCACACCGGCGCTGGTGGAGTCGGTATTGGAATGTTCCTGGCCTCACGCCAGAGCAGCAGCGCCGCTGCACTGACCGAAGTGCTTTACCGGGCGATTCCACTCCTGATGATTTCGGTCTATTTTCTCACGGCTGCGTGAACTCAACCTCTCTGAAGGCGATTGCCGCCATCTGGATCAACGCGTTTAATCACAAGGACCTGGAGCAGCTTCTGAGCCTTTATCACGAGTCCGCAGAACACTTCAGCCCGAAACTGAAAGCCCGTCATCCGGAAACCCAGGGGCTCATAAAGGGAAAAAAGGCGCTCCGCCAATGGTGGCAGGACGCCTTTGAACGACTTCCTTCACTGCACTATCGACTGATCAGGATAACCAGCGAAGACAATCGCGTCTTTATGGAATATGTCCGTGAGGTCACCGGCGAAGCGGACCTGTATGTGGGCGAAATGCTTGAGTTCGAGAACGGTCTCATTGTTGTTTCGTCGGTGTTTCACCGTTAGGTACTCGCCTTGTTGCCGATGCCCATGACACTGGTGGCTGCTAGTTCCGCGGTGGTGGAATTCGGATATCGTGGGTCTTGATATACTGGCGCCAGGCCTCTACCATCTCTCTATAAATCTCCGGCCGTGCGGAAGAGAGATCCGTTGTTTCTCCGGGGTCACGTTGCAGGTCAAACAATTGTAACTGCCCTTCCCGGTAAGGGGTTTCCTTGTTGGTGAGCTTCCACTTGCCTTTCCAAAAACCGGCTGCTCCACCGGACCACAAGCCATACGCATAGGCAGAGTCGTGCACAGCAACAGCTTTGCCTGCGAGGTATGCGCGCATGGAAGTGCTCAACATGGGTCGTGTGTTCGTCGTGCCACGCTTGCCAGGATAGCTGGCTGCCGCCAGATCAATGAACGTAGGCGCCAAGTCCATCACGGTCACAAAATCCTTACGAATACCCTGACCGCTTATCCACTTGGCTCCAGTCAGAATCATGGGTGCCACCGTTCCGCCTTCGGTGGCCAAACCCTTGTAATGGCTGAACGGGGCGGCGCCCGCTTTCGCCCATGGGGCACCGTAGCTGACGAAAGAACTGATGTTCCCCATATTGGCGTACGTGTTGTCATACCGCGATGCAATGAAATCGGCGTATGGTTTCTGTACATAGAAATCTTCGGCCGCGGCTCCATTGTCCGACATGAACACGATCAGTGTATTGTCATACAACCCCTCAGCCTTCAGAAACGTCACCAGTCGCGCTACCTGCTCATCCAGGTTGTCAACCATGGCCGCATACAACTCCATTTTTCGTGCTTCTGATTTCTTTTCCTCTGCGGTAAGTGTCGCCCAAGGCTTTATCGTCTCCAGGCGCGGCGGCAGTTTTCGATCCTTGGCAACAATGCCGGCTTGCTTCAGGCTTTCAAAACGAAGTGCCCGCAAACTATCATATCCCATGTTGAATTGGCCGCGATACCTGTCGTTTGCTGCAGGTGCTTGCAGTGGCCAATGTGGAGAAGTATACGCCGCAAAGGCGAAAAACGGCCTGTCATCCCTCTTCCCGTTTTTAATGAATTCAATCAGTTTATCGGTATAGACTTCTGTGGAATATTTCCCCGCTGGATACGCAACCAGTTTACCGTCGGAGCTGTATTCGGAAATGCTGTCACGCAGGGAGAGACCGGTATTGTTGTAATGGTTGCTGGCTCCCTGGAGCAGACTGAACGAGCGTTCAAATCCTTTGGCCCAGGGTGAATGCTCCGGCTTCCGCCCCAGGTGCCACTTTCCGGCCGTGTATGTATGGTACCCTGCATCCTGCAACAATTGAGGAAAGGGAATGACTCTATCACTCAAGTGGCCTTCGTACCCGGGTTGACTGGTTTCCCATGCATTGCCGGCACCTCCCTGTCGTCCCATGCCAGCAACGTGATTGTTGTTGCCCGACAACAGCATTGCCCGGGTGGGAGCGCAGGAGGGAGCGGTATGAAAATTGGTGAGCAGGATTCCCTCCGCGGCCAGCTTGTCCAGCGTAGGCGTGCGAATATTTCCTCCATAACAACCAAGGTCAGCATACCCAAGGTCATCGGCGACAATCAGCAGTATGTTCGGGCGCGATCCGGGCTGCTGTGCATAGATGCCTGGCACTCCATGTACAAGAAGGACAACAATAAGAAGTAGCAAACGGCGACGAACCATCACCGAATATACGCAATCAAAAGGCGTCTAGCGCTTCCATCCAGCCATGCGTGTATTCCACATGTCGAAGGCCATCCGCCACACGCCGTCTGATCCTTTCTTCCATCGGATATAGTATTTCGCTGAATTCAAAGGACCCGGTGGCTCCCCGGGTTTCTGTGTCTGCACATAGAAATATCCATAGTCGTGGGCCTGGTCTCCTTCGATGGTGATTTTTTCCGGAAAGCTTTCATGCGTCAGGGGTACCGTCGTGGTCTTCCAGAACTCCAGTATGGTCGCCTTTCCAACCAGTGCATCGCGACCGGGAGCCATGACCAGCGCATCGTCGGTATAGCAGTTTGTCATGGCTACGAAATCTCCACGTACATAGTCCGCTGAGAATTTTGCGGAAGCCTTTCGGATTTGTTCCTCGTCGCGGGATTGCGCAAGGAGGGTGATGGGCAAGAATAGAAAGAACAGTTTCAGCATATACCCATGAACGGCTTATCGCCGCATGTGGTTTCCCGGATCGCCATTGTCCTACACCTGTCCGGTCTAGGACACCGGAAGCCCCGATCAGTTGCCCAATTCAGCAACACACTCAATCTCCACGAGCGCCTCTTTCGGCAGCCGGCTCACCTCCACCGTGGTCCGTGCCGGCTTGTGGTCACCAAAAAATGCCTCGTAGGCTTTGTTCATTCGCTCGAAGTCAGCGAAGTTCTTCAGAAATACCGACGTCTTCAGTACATGACGCCGATCGCAGCCGGCAGCCTTCAGCACCGTCTCCAAATTGGAAAGCACCAGGGTCGTTTGCTCCGCCACGGTCGCGCCTTCTATCTGCATCGTTGCTGGGTTGAGCGGGGTTTGTCCTGAACAAAAAATCAGTTGGCCCGATTGCCAGGCATGGGCGTAGGGGCCAATGGCCTTCGGAGCGGATTCAGCTACAATTTTTTTCATAAAGTACAATTAAGGGATTGGTCAATATGCTATTTCATCGCTCACTGGTCAAGTACCTCTTCAAGCCGACTCCCAGTGAATCGGTTTCGGCTGCTGACCTTCTACGTTGAAGTCGTTGCCACTCTTCCTCGTGTATGGGCCTTAAGCGGACATATTTGAGCTTGTATTTCATGGTGTCAGTCTCGTGGAATGTCGGGTGAGCAATGTCGAGGCAGGTTCCAATGGCAAGAAGAAAAATCATGAAGAGTGTAATGATCCGCATTCCCCGCACCAGATGCTTTTATTGCTTGGTGAATATAAGGGATTGGGTTCACATCGAACCATTCTCACAACAAATCAGGTGTTTGCATTTTGTGAATTCACTTCGGAAGATCAATGGGGGACATTACCTTGGGAAAAAACAGCTATCATGCCTTCCACAAAAATCACCGTCAATTCCAACAGCTCTCTCAAGGTAGAGGGTGACTTCGAAATAGTCGACACCCAGGGACATCCGTATGGTCTCCAGGGCCGAACAACGGTTTCCCTGTGTCGCTGTGGCCGATCGGCCAACAAACCTTTTTGTGATGGATCTCACAAGGGTAACTTCGAGCACGTGGCCACCGCGTTTGAACTTCCTCCCCGCAAGGTCTGATCACGGGCACAACCCGACAGGCTCCTTTCCGTTTCCTCCTACATCATGGATAAGGCTGTAAGTCCTTTTCTAAGTCAGAAATTTCGCTTCTGGTCATTCGTGTCCATGGTCCTGCTCGTTTTTGTCCATGGGTACAATCTCGAATTTCGGTACCTCCAACCCTGGACCGCCCCCTCCGAGACGATGACTCCCACGGCCTTCCTGGAGTACCTCCTGGCAAATGGGCTGTTTCGGTTTCGCATTCCCATGCTGTTCATCATTTCCGGATACCTGTTTGCACTGCACGACGATCAACCCCATGGGCAACGGGTAAAGAAACGCTTGCGCACGCTCGGCCTGCCTTACCTGATCTGGAGCGGATTGGGAATACTGCTAACCTTTGCCCTGGAAGCACATCCATACACACGCTCCATCATTGCCGACTCCCGGGTAGTGCAAATCGATGATGCGCGATTCCTTCTCAACGACTATCAATGGTACGAATTGATGTTCCGATGGATCTTTCTGCCGGTATCCTATCAGCTATGGTTTATCCGTGTCCTGCTGATCTACAACATCGCCTATCCCTGGATCCGGTCGGCCGTCCTGGGAAAGGTTGCGCGGCCGATTTTCTTCACGATCGTTACCCTCCTCTGGATGGGTTCGTTTGGGTTTATCTTCCTGGAAGGCGAAGGTTTACTATTCTTCTCCCTGGGTGTCTGGATTCAGAAGAGTGGCTTTTCCATTGAGCAGCCAAAGCGTTGGATGCATCACGTGGCCTGGTTCATTGCCTTCATGGCCATGGCTTCCCTGAAAACATGGCTGGCGTTCAGGGGCGAAGCGCTGATCGGCAGTTCTGTCTTCACCGTGATGACGTTTCTTCACAAAGGCGTCGTCATCAGTGGGCTTCTGGCTGCCTGGTTTGGGGGTGACTTCCTGGTTCGGTGGTTCATGTCCCAACATTGGTTCGCGTGGCTCAGTGCGTTCTCCTTCATGATCTACGCGCTGCATGCTCCCTTTATTGCTTACTTCATCAACCCCGCCATGGCGCTGTTCCAATCATTCCCGGGCGCTCGGCTTCTAACCTTTCTGATCCTTCCACTTGTCGTTATTGCGCTATGCATCGCGCTTGGCGCGTTGCTCAGGAAACTCTTGCCCAATACCTACAGCTTGCTTACGGGCGGACGGGGGCTTTAACCTACGTTACGGATACCTCTTACTTCTTGCTTGTCTTTAAGATAAACTCCGCCGTCTCCCGTTTGAACTGCTCCAGCGAAGGACGATGCGTGTACATCATGTGGCCAGCTTCGTAGTACTTCATGATGATGTTGGCCTTGATGTCTTTCTCGAGCTCCATATGATCAATGGAGTACTCTACACCGTAGAACGGTGTTGCCAGATCATAAAGGCCGTTCAGAATCAGCACCTTCAGGTACGGATTCCGTGACATGGCCTCGGCCAGGTCAACCCCGGTATTGGGCGGCGTAGGAAATCCGCCTCCGTTTTTGGCATGCTTCCAGTCCCAATCAAACCCGGGACGGCTGTAGGCCGACACGTGGTAATTGAAGTTCTTGTTCACCTTGAGGATATTGTAGTAGTAGTCCATAAAGAGCGCCGTGTAGCCGGGGCTGATGGCCGCACTTTGCGGATCATATTGCGAGTACTGTCCGAGCGGATCCTGGTTGATACCGGTAAAGCGTGAGTCGAGGCGACCCACGGTTTTCTTTTCTGCACGCAACAACTCTTCGGTAAACTCCGGCTCCGTAACGCGCAGGTTTGCCTTGTCCAGGTAGGCTTTGCTCAGTCCGGTAAAATACGAGAGTCGATCCAACGCCTTCTCCCGTGCTGCCCCCGATAGTTGATCGCCTTCCATCAGCGCTTGGGTATATTCGGTCTTGGCGAAAAGCCTCGACTCATTCAGGAAAGTCTCCAGGCTGGCAGGCTTGTTGGGCACTTTGTTGTGATACCAGGCTGTAGCCGAATATGTCGGAAGGTTCATTACGTAAGAGATATCATCACCTTGTGCAAACACCAATTGACGAAGGTCAAATACGGCGGATACCATGATGACACCATTCATGGCCATGCCCACATTTTCCTGCAGGTAGTTCACAACCCCTGCATTTCGAAATGTCCCATAGCTTTCGCCGAGCAGGTATTTTGGCGAGTTCCAACGGTCGTACTCCGTCACAAACTGCTTGATAAACTGGCTGATGGCGCGGATATCCTGGTCCACACCCCAGAAATCCTTGTTCTTCGACTTTCCGATGGCGCGGCTCAACCCCGTTCCGATCGGGTCCATCATCACGATGTCTGTCACATCGATGAGCGATGAACCGTTCTCTTCCAGCGTATACGGTGCTGCCGGAGTGAAGCCCGGATCATTGACCACTGCCCGCCGAGGTCCTACGACGCCCATGTGCAACCAGATCGATGATGAGCCCGGGCCGCCGTTAAAGACAAACGTGATTGGCCGCTGCTTCATGTCGGTGGTGCCTTCCCGGATGTAAGCCGTGAATCCATGCAGCGCAATGGGTTCGTTTTCGCTATTGCGCAGTTGCATCGTCCCAGCCAGCGCTTTGTAGGCGATGATCTTTCCGTCAATCTTGACCGTATGACTGGTTGTTGAAACCTCTCCTTTGGGAATCGTGTCTGACTTGGCCTGGGCTAGTCCGCGTCCCGAAAGTGTGACAACAAGGAGAAGAAGTAACAATGTGTTTTTCATAGGGATAGGTTGTAGTTGGATCAAGGTAAACAAAAACCGCGGGTCAGAACAGGGAAAGTTGTGAGGCGGTTGCCTCGACCGGGGATCCCGCTTCGCCTTCACCAATAAGGTAAACTCCGGTCTCTTTATGGCGGGAGGCAATCACAATACGGGTGGAGCCAGCAACTTCAGAAAATATACGCTCCACCAATTCCGGCCGATTGTTGTTCTGTGACAAGTGGGACAAGAAGAGGTGAGACATAAAGGGCGGCCTAAGCCGAAGAAACAACTCCAGTGCCTGGATGTTGGACAGGTGACCGCGATCTCCGCGTATGCGCTCCTGGAGGTGTGGCGGATACCCACCGTTCTTGAGCATCTCCTCGTCGTAATTGGCCTCCAGAAATGCCGCGTGGCATCGTTGAAAATATCGCTCCACCGCAGGTGTTGAGGTGCCCAGGTCGGTAAACACGCCAGCTGAAACACCATCGTGCGTTACCAGAAATCCATGCGGGTCAGCGGCGTCGTGGAGAATCGGGAAGGGAATGACAACAAGGCGGCCAATTCGAATCTCTTCGTGAGGAATGAAGGTCCGAAACTGAATATCCGCCGGACCGATACGCGTCTCCCGCCGTGTTTCGTGTGTCATGTACACCGGCAGTTGGTGCTTGCGCGCCAGTTTCCGCAAGCCCCCGATGTGGTCGGAGTGCTCGTGTGTGATGAAGATTGCCCGTACTTTCTTCAGCGACAGCTCCTGTCGCTTGAGGCGTCGCTCGACTTCCCGCATCGATAAGCCCACGTCAATAAGCACTGCTTCTTCCCGGCTTCCGATGTAGTAGCAGTTGCCGTTGCTTCCCGAATTGAGCGATGAAACAAAAAGCGACATGACGCGAAGGTAAACAGGAATTGGATTTGCGGCGTCGTATATTTATCGTGTCATGGAAGTTACCTTGTTCCACGAAGAGCGGCCGGACATTCGCATCGACATTGTCGCCTATTTTGAAAACGATATCCTGGTTATCGATGGCTACGATATTGGCACGACGGTGAAAGACTACTGGGGGGACTCGGACTATGAGTACACCTTGCGGATTCATCCATCCGGAGTTGATCAACTTTACCAGCACTTTGGAATTCAACCCGACAAGGCTAGCCTGTTAAACCTTATTGCGGAGCGCTTTTCCGGCAATCGCTGCTTCTCCCAGCTGGAATCCCTGGCTAACCAGCTTAATCTTTCTCACGAACGCTTTACATGGACATGATCGACGCCGATCTCCTTCAGCCAGAGTTACTATTCACGACTGCCAGGTCGGGTGGCCCGGGTGGGCAGCACGTCAACAAGGTGGAAACCAAAGTGGTTCTCCGCTTCGACATCGCCGGCTCTGCTCTCCTCAGCGATGACCAGAAGCGTGTGCTCCTGTCACGCCTTGCCCATCACGTTACCAACGATGGGGTTCTTCAGATTACCGTGCAGGAGTCGCGCTCGCAGCATACCAACCGGGAACTGGCGTTTGAAAAATTCCGGGGCCTCCTTGCTGCCGCTGCCCGAAAACCTAAACGCCGGAAAGCAACAAAGCCCACACGCGCCTCAAAAGAAAAGCGGCTGAACACAAAGAAGTCTCGCAGCGAAAAGAAAAAGTGGAGGCAAAAGCCCTGACAGTTACTCTTCCTGCTCGTATATTTACCGGCTTGTTAACCGCTTGAAAGCATGCGACTTGGACAACTGGCCCGCCAACTGGATATCGCACCGGACAAAATTGTCACGTTCCTGGGTACCCGCGATATTGCCATCGACAGCAGCGCCAACGCGCGCATCGACGATTCCTACGTTGACCTGATCATTCAGCACTTTGCTCCCGGGAACGAAACCCTGCGGCAGCAGATCCACCAACTTCCGGAGGTTCCCGCATCAGAAGTGTCAACGGAGGCTACCTTCCCCGCTGCCGATTCTGTCGTTCCCGAAGTGATCAAGGCGCCCAAGATCGAGCTGCCCGGTCTGCGGGTAGTAGGCAAGATCGAACTGCCGGAGAAAAAGAAGAAAGAGCCCGAGAAGACCCCTGAAGATCAAGTCCCCCCCACAGAGAATCGTCCAAAGCCGGTCTCCCGGAATCCGCGTCGTCAACCCCCGCCACGGGACAGGCAGAATCCCGTTGCTCTTGCCCGGGAACGCGAGGAGCGCGAAAAACGAATGCGGGAAAACGAAAAGCGTGAGCAAGAAAAACAACGACGTGCGGAGCATTACCTGAAGCGACTTAAGCCGCAGCCCCCCACAAAAGCAGCACGTCTTCATCGCGAAGAACTGGTAGACTCAACTCCGCCGAAACCGGAAAGGCCAAAAACGCTCTGGGGGCGTTTCATGCGCTGGCTCAACGATTGATCTTGGAAATTCGAATTGACTTGTTTTTGTCAACCAAAAAATGATATATGCCAGCCTACATCATTGTTGATGTCAACGTAACCAACCCAACGCGCTACGAAGACTACAAGAAGCTTACTCCCGGTTCCCTCACCCCCTTTGATGGAAAGTTCATCGTGCGTGGCGGACAAACGCAAACGCTGGAAGGGGATTGGGCCCCCGGCAGGATTGTTGTGCTGGAATTTCCCAATGCCGAGAAGGCCCGGGCTTGGTGGTCGTCTGAAGGTTATGCACCCGCAAAGGCCATTCGGCAGTCTGCTTCCTCCACCCGAATGATTCTTGTCGAAGGATTGGGTTGACGCGCACCGTCGGGGTAGTTTCATTTTGTATATTTAATGACCTGTCACCACGCCTATGAAATTCGGATTATCATTCCTCCTGATCGGTCTTTGCCTTTCTCTCTTGGGATGCCAGACGACCAAACCCATTGATGAAACGGAGCAACGGGCAAACCTGGTGGCCAGGGCCAAGTCCTTTGAACTAAATACCGACTATGTTTCACCTACCGGGGATCCCCTCAGCCACCACGCTGCCGGGTATGCGAAGATCATGTGTTCGGCGGTCTTTATCACGGGGCTTGATCCGGACTTCGCCGCAGAAAATGTCGGATATTTCACCGCTCCGTACGCGGAGCGCTCCAAGTTGGGAAAGCCACAGGTTGACTACGCGCATAAATCAGTAAGCGTTGAAGTACCCGGCGGACCGACGCGAACAGCGATTTACACCCTTGGCCAAGGGTGCATCACCCTTCCGGAAGGCGCCAACTCCCTTTTCTTCCAACCGAAAGCCGTGCTGCCACCGGATGAAGAGGCTTATTTGAACACCCCGTGGCCAATGGGAAACAAAGTTCCTGATGAG
>JAYRXB010000264.1:0-4769 GCA_041917735.1 Cyclobacteriaceae bacterium | reverse complement strand
GCAACCCGCCGACTAACCGAATTACCTTTGAATTTCGAACTCAACAGCGAATACGTCCCCACCGGCGATCAGCCACAAGCCATTCGGCAGCTGGTGAAAGGCCTGGATGAAGGAGAAGCACATCAAACTCTCTTGGGCGTTACCGGTTCCGGAAAGACGTTTACCATGGCCAATGTTATTGCCCAGGTTAACCGGCCCACACTCATCCTTAGCCACAACAAAACATTGGCGGCACAACTCTACGGTGAATTCAAACACTTCTTTCCCCACAATGCCGTCGAATACTTCATTTCCTACTACGACTACTACCAACCCGAGGCGTACATCCCGTCTTCCAACCTGTACATCGAAAAGGACCTCTCCATCAACGAAGAGATCGAGAAACTGAGGCTAAGCGCCTCCTCGTCGCTGCTGACCGGCCGGCGGGACGTGTTGGTCGTTGCCTCCGTCTCCTGCATCTACGGTATGGGAAACCCGGAAGACTTTGGCAACAACCGGATCCAGCTGAAAGTCGGCGAAGTCATCGCGCGCAATCGCCTCCTGTTCTCGCTCGTCGACATTCTCTACAGCCGCACGGAAGCCGACTTCCGGCGTGCCACATTCCGCGTGAAGGGTGATACCGTCGACGTTTACCTGGCTTACGCCGACTATGCGATCCGGATTTACTTCTTCGGCGACGAAATCGAATCGATTCAACGCATAGACCCCTCCACCGGGCGCCGGATCTCCGACGAGCAGCAGGTTACCATCTTCCCGGCCAACCTCTTCGTGACCGGAAAAGAAGCGCTCCACCAGGCCATCCGCGAAATCCAGGACGACCTTGTCCTGCAGATCCAGATGTTTGAGCAGGAAAAAAGACACCTGGAAGCCAAACGCCTCAAGGAACGCACGGAATTTGACCTTGAAATGATGCGGGAACTGGGCTATTGCAGCGGCATTGAGAACTACTCACGGTACTTCGACCGACGGAAAGCCGGGGACAGGCCGTTCTGCCTGCTGGACTATTTTCCGGATGACTACCTGATGATCATCGACGAAAGTCACGTTACCATCCCACAGGTTCGTGCCATGTGGGGCGGCGACCGTTCACGAAAAGTAAACCTGGTAGACTACGGATTCCGGCTCCCGGCAGCCCTCGACAACCGTCCGCTGACCTTTAATGAATTCGAGGCGCTGCTCAACCAGGTGATTTACGTGAGCGCGACACCCAGTGAGTATGAGCTTCGTAAATCGGAAGGTGTGGTTGTGGAGCAGCTCATCCGGCCAACCGGGCTGCTGGACCCGCGCATCGACGTACGCCCGAGCAAGAACCAGATTGACGACTTGCTGGAAGAAATCGACGAGCAGGTGAAGAAACGGGAACGCGTGCTCGTGACCACGCTCACCAAGCGGATGGCCGAGGAGTTGACCAAATTCATGGAGCGTGCAGGCATCAAGTGCCGGTACATTCACTCGGAGGTAACCACCCTGGACCGGGTAGACATTCTGCGTGAACTTCGGCTGGGCGTCTTCGATGTGCTCGTGGGTGTGAACCTGTTGCGGGAGGGTCTTGACTTGCCCGAAGTCTCGCTGGTCGCCATCCTGGACGCCGACAAAGAAGGCTTCCTCCGTAACCAGCGTTCGCTTGTACAAACCATCGGCCGCGCGGCACGTAACGTAAATGGCCGGGTGATCATGTACGCCGACACCATCACCGAGTCCATGCAACTGGCCATCGACGAAACCAACCGACGGCGGAAAATTCAGCAGGACTACAACGAAGCCAACGGCATTGTCCCACAAACCATCATCCGGTCGCGTGATTCCATTCTCAACCAAACCGCCGTCGCAGACTCGAAGAAGACGGCCAAAAAATACTATATTGAAGAGGAAGAGAAGTCGATGGCGGCAGACCCGGTTGTGGCCCACATGAGTAAAGAAGAGCTTGATAAATTGGCCGATAAGGCGCGGAAGGCTATGGAAAAAGCGGCCAAAGAGCTTGAATTTATGGAAGCTGCCAGGCTGCGGGATGAATACCTGGCGCTAATCGAATTAATCAAGACAAAGTAAACCAAGAAATACCATGCGATCGCTCATCCGTTCCGTGCTGTTCCTTATCCTCGTGGCTGCCATTATCCGCTGTAGCTCAACCGATGAGCCAACTCCCACGCCAGCTGTACCAACGATAGTGGACTTTACCCCCAAAAGTGCAGGTCCCGGTGCATCGGTCACCATCACCGGGAGCAACTTCAGTAGCGAAGCCGCTCAAAACATCGTAGAGTTGAACGGAGTTGAGGCCGCGGTGATATCGGCTTCAACCACCATGTTGGAGGTAGCCGTGCCAGAAGGTGATGTTACAGGTTTCATTCGTGTCACCGTCGGCGGATCTACCGCAACAAGTACGGATACCTTCCAAGGATTACCGGTAATCAGCGATTTTCAGCCCAAAAAAGGCATCGCAGGAACTGTTGTATTCATCACAGGCTCAAAC
Organism: Cyclobacteriaceae bacterium; assembly: GCA_041917735.1. GTDB lineage: Bacteria > Bacteroidota > Bacteroidia > Cytophagales > Cyclobacteriaceae > ELB16-189. The sequence goes on along the minus strand of JAYRXB010000264.1, from coordinate 2,299 downwards.
TTCAGTTCCACACCATCGAACAACCTGGTCACTTTCAACGGCACTGCGGCAACCGTGAACTCAGCCACGACCACGGTGCTCCAGGTGGTAGCGCCCTCCGGTGTAACCGACGGACCCATCTCCGTGACGGTAGGTTCGACAACGGTAACGACCGTGGATGACTTCATACCCGGGTGCAACGTCCTGACAATCGTATCAAATACCAGTTTTGGAAGCCGTACAATCACCTACACTTTCAATGCAAACAACCAGGTAACCAAGTCGACCATCGTTGGCTCCGGGGCCTCCGTCACCACGTACGCGTACAATGCAAGCGGATACATCTCCAGCAGCACCCGGACCGCCAGCGGTGTCTCTTCTTCCACAACCTACACGTACGACGAGCATCATCGGGTGAAATCAACCTCCTCCGGGGGAACTGTGTCTACGTACACTTACAATTCAACCGGGCAGCTGATTCGCATCCAATACGCCCCAACGGAATATATGGAGTATACCTACCCGAATACGACCACTTCAAGTTATACAAGTGAAACTGTTGTGAGCGGATCATCCACCCAGGTTACCACGTTTGTGTATGATGACAAAAAGAACCCCACGCGCGATGCCTTCCCGTCGTTCAACTTTCTCCCGGAGAACAACTGGACCAAGCAAACACAAGGCTCGCTCATTATCGACGCATCACATACCTATAATGCAAAGGGATATCCGCTGACGTCCACCTGGTCGGGAGGCGCCACCGGAACCTATACGTATACGTACGCGTGCGATTAGTTACTTGGCCGCGAAGCGCTTGGCCACTTCATTCCAGTTCACCACGTTCCACCACGCCGTAATGTAGTCGGGTCGGCGGTTCTGGTAATTCAGGTAGTAGGCGTGCTCCCATACGTCCAATCCCAGGATGGGCGTGCCTTTCGCTTCGGCAATATCCATCAACGGGTTATCCTGGTTGGGTGTGGAGGTGATGGCCAGCTTACCTGCACCATCCTTGATGAGCCATGCCCAGCCAGATCCAAACCGGCCGGTCCCTGCGGCAGCAAACTTCGTCTTGAACTCGTCGAAGCTGGTAAAGGTCGCGTTGATGGCGTCGGCCAATGCTCCGGTCGGGCTGCCGCCGGCATTCGGACCCATGATGGACCAAAACAAGGTGTGGTTATAATGCCCCCCACCGTTGTTGCGAACGGCCACAGGGTACTTCGAGATATTCCGGCAAATCTCTTCGATGCTCAGGCTCTCCTCGGGCTTACCCGCCACCGCGTTATTCAGGTTGGTGACGTAGGCGTTATGGTGCTTGCCGTGATGGATTTCCATGGTACGGCTATCGATATGGGGCTCCAGGGCCGCAGGTGCATAAGGGAGGGGAGGTAAGGTGAATGCCATAGTGGGTTCGTTTTGGTTGTACAGTAAATATACAACCGCACGCGGTATCAGAAAGTTTAATCGCGGGGCTAAAAAATGCACTAGCTAGGCCTTTCGGGCCAAATCACCCAACTGCTTTATCCCGTGTTCAACCTGCGTGCTCCAGGGCAGTCCGAAACTCAACCGGAAACAGTTCTTGAATTTGCCTTGTGAAGAGAATATCTGACCGGGGGCGATTCCCACACCCTGTTTCAACGCCTTTTTGTGCAGTGCATAGCTGTCGGACCCCCGATCCAGCTCCACCCACAAGGCAAATCCTCCCTGGGGTCGCGTCAGCCGCGTGTCTTCCGGAAAGTACCGCGAGATGGCCTCGATGTATCGAAGGCTCTGGGTGTGAAGGGCGCGTCGCAGGTGCCGCAAGTGCAATTCGTAACGGCCATTGGCCAGGAAAGAAGCAATAGCCGATTGCGCGAGCGTGTTGGTCGACACATTGTTCATTCGCTTCAGCCGGATGATCCGCTCCTTGTAGCGCCCGGGAATAACCCAACCAATACGGTACCCCGGCGCAAGCGATTTGGAGAACGATCCGCACTGAATGACCAACCCTTCTGTATCGTACAACTTGCACGTCCGGGGGCGGGTCTTGCCAAAGTACAGCTCACCATAAATGTCGTCTTCGATGAGCGGTATGTTTTTGCGCGTGATCAATTCGACCAACTGCTTCTTTTTTTCATCCGGAAGGCAGCTGCCCATCGGGTTGTTGAAATTGCAGACAAACAAGCAAGCCTTGATATTGAATTTGCGGATGGCCCGCTCCAGCTGATCGAGGTCGACCCCCGTATTGGGATCGGTGGGGATTTCCACCACTTTCAAGCCCAGGCTCTCCATAACCTGGAAGATCCCGAAGTAAGTCGGACTCTCAATCGCCACGGCGTCGCCG
>JAYRXB010000263.1:0-4598 GCA_041917735.1 Cyclobacteriaceae bacterium | reverse complement strand
GTTCGGTGCTTCGTTGAAGATGGTACCGTTGGAGAACAGGTTGTACTGCCTCCAGTTACCACCAATCTGAACATCAGCCCATTTGATCATCTCGCGGAACTGGTAGTTACCCTCAATGTGGTAAAGCTTGGAGTTGTCGTAGAACGAAGCGCCACCAACAGCAGGGTGGGAGCCACCATTCGGATCAATCCAGGTCCCGGTGGCGGTCTTTTGGAAGTAGTTGGACTTCACCAGGTTTACCAGGTTTGTGAATTCAGGAGTACCGGGTGCAGGGCGGTTGCGGTCAGCAAATGCGCGAGCGGCATCCGGGGTACCCGCGGGCACGCCCGGAATATAGCCTTGCATGGCCAGGAGGTAGTCAGGAACCCAGCTCGCACTGGACGGGCTGACGGTTTCGTTCATGAATGCACCCAGGGCAGACAGGTTGTAGGACTTTCCGGCATCTGTAGCGGTCTGGTAGCCACGGAGGAAGAAGTTGTCACCCTTGATTTCTGCCTTGATGAATTCCTGTGAAAAGTCACGCAGCGCGTACTTTTCAGTGCCCTGGTAGATGGAACTTCCGCCGCCAAACCGGTAGTTGACCAATGCTTCAATCTTGTCGGTAATCTTGTAGTGGAGTGCGGCGTCAAATTTTATGCTCTTTGCATCGCGGTTGTCCACCAGGTCTTCTTCGCGGAAACCCGTGCGGGTAATGATACCCAGGCTGGGCATCACCGACTGCAGGTTGATTTGTGTTTCGTCGCCATACAGGTTGAGACCGTCGAAGTTATTGACGCGCGGGCTGCTCAGGTCGGTGGTTGATTCCGGTTTTGTGCGATCCGTGCGGTAATCGTTGCCGAGCCAGTCTTTGGCTTCCATGATGGTAGCGTTCACCTTGAAGGCGAATTTGTTGTTGAAGGCCTTGGCATAACGGATGCTGTATTGCGTGAGCGGGTTGTGCTCAATGCCACTCTGCTTGGTGATCCCGTATTTTACCTGGGCGCTGAGGCCCTGGTATTCGAAGGGGCTCTTGCTCTTCATGATCAGGATGCCGTTGAAGGCGTTGGGTCCGTAGAGGGCGGATGCGGCGCCAGGGATAAGTTCCATGCTTTCCGCATCCAGTTCACCGATGCCAATGATGTTACCGGTCGGGAAGTTGAGCAGCGGGGCCTGGGTGTCCATACCGTCGACCCACTGTACAAAGCGTACGTTGGCGATCGTCGCAAAGCTCCGGGTATTGATCGCGGTGAAGTTCAAGCTTCCCGAAGTGGCCTGAACCCCTTTCATATTGGCCAATCCATCGTAGTAATCCGGCGTGGGTGCAGCCTTGATTTCCAGGATGTCCATTTTTTCAATGGTAACGGCAGATTTCATATAGCTTTCCGGGTAGCGCGACCCGGAAACAACCACTTCCTCACCCAGGAGGGTTCCTTCCTGCAGCGAAACGTCCACCGTTGTGGCGGCACCGTCTTTGTATTCAACTTCCTGGGTTTGGTAGCCGATAAAACTGAAGGAAAGGGTGAACGGCGGGGCCTGCTTCACCGTGAGGTTGTAGTTTCCTTGCACATCGGAGATGGTTCCGGCCACCGTTCCTTTCACCACAATGTTCACCCCGGGGAGCGGGGTACCGTTCGCATCCTTGATGGACCCGGTAATTGTCGTGGACTGTGCCAGAACATTCGCGCTGCCCACCACCACGAATAGCAGGGACAACAGCGACCACGTGTAGAATTTTTTCATATGAGGTAATGGTTTAATCTGTTAAAACTACGAGAAAATGGGCAAAAACAAACGTTTTCGCCCTGAATTTTGACTATTGGTAAGGAGTTTTTAGGTAAAAGCGGTCACTTATCCGCGCTCGGTTTCGCGCAAATGGCGCGCAAGGCGGTCGCACAAGGCATTCATCTCCGCCGACATGGTCTCATCGCCGGTGGCGGTGAGCACACTTTGACTAAACCCGCCAATGCAATCAATGTAAAACCGCTTCATCTCGTCTATGGGCATGTCCTTGGTCCACAGGTCGATGCGCATGGTATTCTTTTGCTGGTGATCCCACAGGGAAACGCTGATCGACTTGGTTTCGGTCTTGCCGGGTTCCGGCTTGTCCGTGGCATCCCACTCAATTTTTTCCGGGGTGTTGTTTTCGTCGAGGTATACGGTAAACTGGATGGTCGATTTCTTCATGGCGGCAAGTTAGGCAAGAACCATTTCAGGCACGTTGTCGTCGGCAAAGAGTTTTCCTGCTGTGGCCTTCCGGATTTGGTCAACCGTGACACCCGGTGCCCGTTCGAGCAGCCGGAATCCTCCTTCCGGCAATACTTCCAGGACCGCCATGTCCGAGACGATCTTCTTTACGCACTTTAACCCGGTTATCGGCAGTGTACAGGAAGGCAGGAGCTTGGATGCTCCATCCTTGCTGCAATGCTGCATGGCCACGATGATGTTCTTGGCGGACGCCACGAGGTCCATCGCGCCGCCCATGCCCTTCACCATTTTGCCCGGTACTTTCCAGTTGGCGATGTCGCCGTTTTCAGAAACTTCCATCGCACCCAGGATGGTCAGGTCTACCTTCCCGCTGCGAATCATGGCGAAACTCTCCGCCGAACTGAACAGCGCAGATCCCGGCACCATGGTGATGGTCTGCTTCCCCGCGTTGATCAGGTCAGGATCTACCTGGTCTTCGGTGGGAAATGGGCCAATGCCCAACAACCCGTTTTCCGACTGGAGGATCACGTGAATGTCTTTCGGAATATAATTGGCTACGAGGGTGGGGATGCCGATGCCAAGATTGATGTACATTCCGTCCCTGACTTCGCGGGCAATGCGTTTGGCGATTCCAACTTTATCGAGCATTCAATTTGAAAATTTGAAGATTTGAAAATTTGAAAATGCTATGTGCGACGCTTTCTTTTGGTAGACGAAACGATCTTTGAGATTACTCTCTGGATGTCGCCAAGTTTGGAAAAATGAAAGGCTTCCGGATTTGGGTACGACGGTGCGTATTGGCAGAGGTAGAGCCAAAGATCTGTTTCGTCTGATTCTTTAGCTGCGATCTTGAACTTGTGAATGAAGTCATCTGTGCTTTCCGCATTCTGAGCTTCCCGAACGTTAGCTGCTATGGATGTAGCTGATCTAAGGAGCTGCCTTGCAATCACAAACTTTCGCCTCTCTTCCAATTCATCACAGTAAGCAATCATCATTAGAGCAAATTCCGTGGTGATCTTCACAATAATGTTGTCTTTATCATTTCTCATACTATGTGGTGTTTGACCGCATAGTTACGCGCATTAGCTGAAGGTCGGCTATGCTGGGCTGTATGGTTTTCCTGACAATTTTGAACCACCCAATTTTCAAATTATCAAATCTTCAAATTTTCAAATTACTCACAGTTCGCTGCTCGATCCTTTTTTCGTAGTTCTTGCCCTGGAAGATACGGTGCACATAGATTCCAGGGGTGTGAATGGCATTCGGATCCATTTGCCCTGGCTCCACCAGTTCTTCCACTTCGGCAATGGTAATCGTTCCGGCGGCGGCCATCATCGGGTTGAAGTTGCGCGCGGTGCCCCGGAAGATCAGGTTGCCCAGCGTGTCGCCCTTCCAGGCCTTCACCAGGGAGAAGTCGGCGCGCAGCCAGCGTTCCAGGAGGTACACCTTACCGTCAAACGTGCGGGTCTCCTTGCCCTGGGCGACTTCGGTGCCGACACCGGCCGGGGTGAAGAATGCAGGGATTCCTGCGCCGCCGGCACGAATGCGTTCGGCCAGGGTGCCTTGCGGAATGAGTTCCACTTCCAATTCGCCGGAGAGCAACTGCCGTTCAAACTCTTCGTTTTCCCCGACATAGCTGGAGATCATCTTCTTCACCTGCCGTGTCTTGAGGAGGAGGCCGATGCCAAAGTCATCGACCCCGGCGTTGTTGGAAATACAGGTCAGGCCTTTTGTCCCTTTGTGCAGCAGGGCGGAAAGGCAATTTTCCGGAATTCCCGAAAGACCGAATCCGCCCACCATCAGGATGGCGTTGTCCGGGATATCGCGGATGGCGGCGTCGGCATCCTTAACCACTTTGTTGATCATGATACGGAAGATAAGACTTTATGACTTCAACGCCTCCAGGGCCAGTTGCTTGTCCAGGTGCAGTTGCTGCTTGAGGGCTTCCAGGTCCTTGAACTTGCTGTCGGTCCTCAATAGCTTCTCAAAGGTCACCGTAAGCGTTTCCCCGTAAATATCGCTGTCAAAATCAAAGATGTTTACTTCGATCGTGCGTTTTATGCCGTTGACCGTCGGTCGGTTTCCAATGTACAGCATGCCGCCGTGCCACCGGCCACCGTGGAGGACGCGAACGGCGTAGATTCCGTCGGCGGGCACCAGTTTGAAATGCGACTCGATGGAGATGTTGGCTGTCGGGTAGCCCATAACCCGGCCCAGTTTGTCGCCTTTCACAACCAGGCCGGTAAGGGAGTAGGAGCGGCCCAGAAAGTGACTCGCGGTCGTGACGTCGCCGCTTTCGAGTGCCCGTCGGATTTTGGATGAGCTTACCGTCACGTGGTCGATATCCTGTGCCGGGATCTCCTCCACGTCAAACCCGAACGTCGGCGCATTGGCGCGCAGCAAGTCGAAGCTTC
>JAYRXB010000262.1:0-5634 GCA_041917735.1 Cyclobacteriaceae bacterium | reverse complement strand
TCGCTTACCTGTATGTCCCGCTGGTGCCCTTCATAGCCCGGCAGTCGAACCATCTTCGTCAATTCACACGCGCCGGCATAAGGGCCATAGTCATCATCGGTCTCTTTTTTATCATCATTCCGTTCACCGCGCCACCGCGACCCTTTGTGCCTGAGACACTCGTTGGTGAAATTCTCTTGTGGGAGCGGGGTTATGATACCGCGATGTGTGCTTTCCCGTCCTTTCATGCACTCTGGGCGCTGCTTGCTTCCTGGTTGTACGCAAAGTCATTTCCTCAGCTCCGATGGCTATGGTGGTTTCTGGGCATCATGATCTGCGTCAGCTGCGTCACGGCCGGCATGCACTCGCTCATTGATATTGTCGGCGGAGGCCTGTTGGTGCCACTTGTTCTGCAGGGCGACAAGTTGTGGACATGGATCCGGTCGCGCATGCAAACTGCGTCCGTGCTACGCGTTCCATCCGCTTCTACTGTGCTGCCGCTGCTGGGTATGGCTGGTTGTTGCGTTTGGGTATGGCTGCAGGGAGGTTTTGTGTCGCTGACGGGTGTCGCTGCGATAGTCGCACCCATTTTGTTTGCCATCCATCGCGCGGGCACCTCAGCTTATGCATTGGGTTACCTGGTGATTCCTGTATTCCTTCTTCGGCTCTGGGTTGCAGGAGCGGCGCTAACCCTTATTGGTGGGTTGAGCCTGATGCTGACCGCATTGGGTGCGATAGTAGATGGTGCGGATCAACCGCCATCACTGGCCTCCACACGCAGCGCGGTTCGATTCCCATGGAGTGCCATGGGGTGTTTTACCGGAGGGGCCGTGCTTACGACGATTGACATACCCGCGGGCAGCGAAGGGGGAGAACATGCCTGGACTGTAATCGCCACGGCCTTGGGGCTTGGTTTCATCCCTTTCGTGGTAAGCGTATTCGCCGGGCCGGTAGCAACAACGAAAAGTTAGACCACTTGCGATCTGCATCCAGCCATGCCTTGGTTATCCCGATGCACTTCCCAATAGTGGTCCTGCTCCTTGTAGTTTGGATGATGCAGGAGGCTTCCGGGCAGGCCGTGGAGGCAGCGCCCTCCGACTCGGCGCAGGTGGTGTACAAGAACAAGCTGCTCATTTTTCCCATCGTGGCCTTATCCAAGGAGACCAGTTGGGTGCTGGGGGTGGCAAACGCTTACATTTTCAAAACCGACAAGAAAGACACCGCGCTGCGTTATTCGACCATGCCTTCGGGGATTCTGTATTCCCTGAACAACCAGATCATGGTTGCGCTGGCCGTCAACATCTTCCTGCCCAAAGAGCGGTATATCATCCGGGCGGAGAATTGGATGAGCAAGTACCCCGACCGGTTCTGGGGCATCGGCAACGACACAGATGAACAGCCGTACGAGAGTTACACGTTCACCCACGTGTACACCAATCCACAATTCTACCGGAAAGTGGTGAAGAATTTCTACCTGGGTATTGGGTTTGATTTTCAGCGTGTGTTCAACATCGAGTATGTCCCCAACGGGTACTTTGTGCAAGACAGCGTTCTGGGCGTGTATGACCGGACCAACTACCAGGTCTTCGGCTACAGTTTTCTCGTCAATTGGGATTCCAGGAATCACACGTATGTCCCCAACAAAGGAGAGCTATTGCGTTTGCGCTATACGGTGTTTGATACGCATATGGGGAGTGACTATGCGTTTCATGCCTTGGAGGTTGATTACCGGAAGTTTATCCGCATCACTGGCCAGAGCACGCTCGGACTGCATACGTTGGGATTGTTCAATTTTGGCGACCCTCCACTGCGCAACCTGGCTTTGTTGGGAAGCAACAATATCATGCGCGGCTATTTCAACGGCCGGTTTCGCGACAATCATGCGTGGGCCGCGCAGGTGGAGTACAGGTTTCCCATCCGGGGTCGGTTTGGTGGCGTGGCCTTTGCTGCTACCGGCCAGGTGGCCCATTCGCTTGGAGAATTTGGGTTATCCGCCCTGAAGCCCGCTATCGGTGCGGGTGTACGCTATGCTGTGCTCCGGAAGGAAAAGCTAAACCTCCGCTTTGACGTCGGATTCGGGTCCAAAGGCTCCATCAACTACTACATTGTTTTGGCGGAGTCCTTCTAAGTGGCTCGACCGAACATGTTCGACGATAGCATGCGCTGCCAAGGTCGGAGTTATTCACCTCCGCAGCTCGTACGTCCATTGTGTCAGAATAGAAGACCTATTTCTTCGTATCGGGACTGGCTTTCGTGAATTTGATGGCCTCGGCTCTGTCGGCTTCCATCGAGTTGAAATAGACGATCAGTCCTTCAACTTCCGGGTACTCCTTCTTGGCATTGTTTAGCAGCCGGTTTTTCTTTTCGGTAAACTCAGCGGGAGCCCCTAAAATCTTTCCGGCGCCAGAGCCGGCCTTCACGGTTCCCAGGACGGTATAGGGTGCCGATGGCATGGAGGCGACAAAAATATAGACACCTTTTTCCCGTTCTACTTTGGCGTCGCCGGGCTGCGGATTGCAATCCGTGGATTGTGCAAAAAGGACGGTGCTTACCAATACGAGGAGGACAATGAGTGTACTTTTCATAATGATAGGGTTTGATATCAAAAGATAGGGAATACCTTTTGGGCTTACAAAAGGGGAGAAGTGTGTAAGATGCCCGGCGTTTGCAGTGTTAAGTCCGGGGCTATTCAGGCATCACCGCGGTAGTTCGGTCTACAAAATGAAAAACCTTGAACACAAAACTGTATTCAAGGTTTCGTTGAGGTCTCGAGCGGATTCGAACCGCTGTAGGAGCTTTTGCAGAGCTCAGCCTAGCCACTCGGCCACGAGACCAACTATGTCACCTATTCACCTTCCTACTACGCTCTCCAGCCACCCCCGACCTTGCTCGCTGTTCGCTTGCGTCGGGGCAAGTCGGCCACGAGACCAACTATGTCACCTATTCACCTTCCTACTACGCTTTCCAGCCACCCCCGACTTTGCTCGCTGTTCGCTTGCGTCGGGGCAAGTCGGCCACGAGACCAGTAATTAAAGGGCAAAAGTAACCCTGATTTGACACAAATGAAAGAACGAAGGGAATTCTGTGCGCCGTGGGGGAGAAAAATTTATAACTTCCGTTTTGTCGCCTCATGACCGAAGAACCTTCGCTAAGAACAACCCTCCCCACACCGCAGGGGCGAGGCGGGCTATGGCCCCGTTGGTCGGGAGATTCCTCCCGACCCATCGAAGGAGGGCACATGATGCGAAGGAAGGACTTGTAGTCCAAACCTTAGCGAAAAAGATGGTAAGATGGGGATGTGAAAGGAAAGCGTTGTCGAGTGTTCGGAACGTATTTGTGAATGCACGTTAGCACATGCAAGTCCAGAACATGCAAGACGCACAGCGTGGTCATGGACTACAAGTACTTGCTTCGAAAGGAAGTGAGTGCCTCGAATGGGTCCGGACGCCCGCCTGCCCGATTACGATGCTTCTGTTTGAAACCCTCGTTAAACAGTCGGGCAGGAGTGTCCGCCCAACGTGAGAAGGACCTGGAAAGCGAAATAGAATAACTTATGAATACTGAAGATCTGCATGACTCACAAGTAGTCAAGATTGAGCACATGAGTGACTCAAAGTTGCTTAAGCTTGGCCTAATTACGGATCAAGGTATAGCTCATGACTTAATTTTTCAGGAAGTGGTTGGGTGGATATTCACGCCCTTTGAGTTCCAGAATGTTCTATTTGATGTCAAAATCTATAAGTTTGAGGAAGTGCCAAATAGTGTTTGGAATGAATGGGACGGGGTCGAAGCGTATGCCGCTTTAGCTAAGAAATGGCGTTCTAATGTAGCTGTATTAAGTCCTTCCGTGGGATTAGGAGGAGTAGTGCTATTCATTGGATCGCATTTCTTGAATGAATCCTGAAGCTGGAGCTAATGGGCCTTACGCCGCGATGCCACGCGTTTGCAACACGTCCGAGTGGAATGGACTACAAGCCCGCCTTCGTGGCGATAGTAGGCTTCGAATGGGTCCGGACGCCCGCCTGCCCGATTAAGATGCTTCTGTCTGAACCTGCGTTAAGCAGTCGGGCAGGAAAGTCCGGGCAAACAAGGAGCATACTTTTACAACCAGGATAAACAAAAGAAGTAAAATGAAAAAGCACAGCTTACTTGTTGCAGCACTTAGCATCGTTGGGATGCTTTATTCCATAGCAGTTTACACTCAGTCACTTTATCTGACTTCACTGGTTGATGAGATTAGTGAATTCTCGAGCTCACCATCTGGTGAGATTAAGGAATTGGTTAAGTATTCAGGGAATGCAATGGACGTATCTAAGGCCATTCACATTAACTCAATGATATTGGGTTGTTGTTTCCTGTTTATATTGGCGGCTGAAATTGTACATCTGGTGAGACGGACTCGACGATCGAAAGATTCCTTTCAATCATAGAATCCCACAGTTGGTCCTAACCTGGGATGATAGGCGCCGGATTTATGCTAGGCCCCCGACCCATCGAGGGAGGGCACATGATGCGATGGAAGGACTTGTAGTCCAAACCTTAGCGATAAAGATGGTAAGATGGGGATGTGAGGGGAAATCGTTGTCGAGTGTTCGGAACGTATTTGTGAATGAACGTTAGTACATGACTCCGTAACTGAGGCACTATATGAGAGTTTATCTGATGCATGCAATCATTTTGATTCCACTTGCCTGTGGTGTAGAGGCCAAACGTGCTGAAACTTCTCTCGATCCTCCGCCAGTCGTCATAGTAAGTATTGACCGATTGGACAGAAACGGTTTTGCCAATATGTTTGCTCGGCTTTCCGATTGCAAACCCGCGGCTGTTGGAGTTATGGAACTTTTTCAGGAAACTGATAGCACGGACGAGGCAATCTCAGAGTCCATGGCAAAATTGGGGAATGTTGTACTGGCAACAATAGTTCCAGGCGACTCTGTCATAAAGTCAAATCGGGAGATTTCAAAGAATGCCGCAGGGGATGGGTTTGTTCAGTTTGCCTTGTTGGAGGGGAGGGTAGTCGGGCACTGGATGCTACATGATCATCAGGGTGGCGCACTTTGGAGTTTCCCGCTTTCGGTACTCGCTCAATATGATATGGTTAAGACTGAAGAGATCTTTGAAGCTTCCGTGGGAGATATCGTTTACCGCATATCGTTTGATTATTCACCAGTGTCATTTCAAATATTGGATGGCTCGGAGAACATTGACTGCAATTTCCTTGACGGTAAAATTGTCTTAGTAGGATACACTGGCTTTGAAAGTGAAAAGTACTTGGTGGAGGTTAGCGATGAGGTTGTTGAAATGAGTATAACAGTTGCTATGGCCAATACAATTCTCCATCTTATGAAGAGCAAAAAACTTGAGGAGATTCGATAACTGGGGGTGGAGTGGTGCGCTGAAATGGAAATTCCAAGGTCGGAATTAGCACGATGCCGCGCGTTTGCAACACGTCCGAGTGGAATCGACTACAAGCCCGCCTTCGTGGCGATAGTAGGCTTCGAATGGGTCCGGACGCCCGCCTGCCCGATGAAGATGCTTCTGTTTGAACCATGTGTTTTGCCGAAAATTGGAATCAACTTTAGAAAATCACCTTTCAAAATGAGAATACTGTTTTGCTTGTACGTACTCTCGCTGCTGGGTACGAATGCGTTTGGT
>JAYRXB010000261.1:0-5298 GCA_041917735.1 Cyclobacteriaceae bacterium | reverse complement strand
GGTTCTGAACGAACTCAGTCACCCAGCCGTCCAGGTTGTCGTTGTGACGGTAGGAGATGAATACATCGTATGTGTAGCCAGGGTGGAGGGAGGGCATTTTCAAAGATACTAAAAGTGTGAGGGTTATAGGGCAAACTCCTCGCCGCCTGATTTACTATTTCATCATCTTCAGGGCGGCCTGGCAGAGCGCAGATTGCGGATTTGCCAGTGCCTCCAGAATTTCGAAATGATTAAGGTCTTCGGTGATTATTTCCACTTTCTTCTTTTCTTTCCGCAAGGCGGCGGCAAAGTCAACGGACTGCCGTTTGAATTCCGGCGATTCTTTCAAGCCGTAGGCCAGCGCGACGGATGCAGAAAGGTATCGAAGGTTTCGCTGGGGACTCATCGACTCCTCCATACCGTCTGTGAAGTTTATGTACTTGCTCCTGGAGGATAGCCTCACGGGCTTCAAGTCGTACATGCCGCTGCAGAGGATGGCGCCTTTCACAATATCCGACTTCAGGTCCAGCTCGGACCAATCGGTGGTAAGGGCGACGGCGGCCAGGTGAGCACCGGAGGAGTGACCCGCGACATAAATCTTCTTTGGATTCGCACCCATGGATCCCGCCATTCGGAATATGAACGCGATCGCGTTGCGAACCTGGGCGGCCATGGGTTCCAAACTGCCATTCACCGCTTGGATCGTGGTGAAGTCAGGAATAACAACCATGATGCCTGCATCGAGAAAAGGCTGCGCCAGGAAGGAATACTCCGCCGCACTTCCCCCGGACCAGGCACCACCATGGATGAAGATGAGAATTTTCCCATTTGGGTTCTCGGGTGCCCAGATGTCCATTCCCTGGATGTCGGAAGGTCCGTACTTCAAACGCAGCGGTGGTTTTCGCGATGTGCGAAATTTCTCACTCGCAGACTTGTACCGAGCCTGGACTTCGGCTCCGTTTGGTGCCCAGTTCCGTTGGGTGTAGGCCGCGTCGAGCTCGGCCTGGTCCATATTCAGCCAAACCTTCCCCGGGGCCGTAGTTTGACATGCCGCATCCGGCGACAGGCAGGCAAAGGCCAGCATCAATCCAAGGATTGAGAGCAACGCATGGCGACGCGCAGTCAATGTATCGCTACTTTTTTTGGACATAGTTGTCCAGTTCGGTCTTCAGTGTGCTTCTCAAATCTTCTGACCCCGGCGTTTGAAGGAGGTTATTCAATTCAAACGGGTCTTTCTCCAGGTCATACAACTCATCCATTCCCTCGAGGTCGCGGTACTGGATGTACTTGTACCGTTCCGTTCGCACAGCATCGTAACCCATCTTGTAGGTCCGGGGGAAGACAATGTCGGTGTAATACTCGATATAGATGGACTTGCGCCACGTGGTTGGTGTTCCCGCGAACAACGGCGTTAGTGATGCTCCATCGAGGTTCTGGGGTGGGGTCACCCGGGCAAGTGATAGCATGGTCGGAGCGATGTCGATGCTTTGCACCATGGCCTCCGACGAGCTGCCGGGCTTGATTGTTCCGGGAAGCCGCATGACCAACGGAATCCGAAGCGACTCTTCGTAGGCGAGCCGCCGTTCTTCGTTAAGGCCATGCTCGCCGTACCAATACCCATGATCGCCGGTCACAACAATAATGGTATTGTCGAGCTGACCTTGCGTCGAAACCAAATCCATAATCCGGCCAAGGCTTTCGTCTACGCCAAGCATCATTTCGGCCCGGTCGCGAATGGTTTGTTCAGGCGTGCCCGTTGCCGGCCCGAGTGGCGGCAGGTTACCGAGTGTGCGCATGAGCGCGGGTTTGTCCGTAGGCGTGATGCCGTAATTGGGTCGGTGCTTGAAATCCTTTGACGCATAGGTGCCTTTGTGCCGGTCGGCGGCTACAAAACCTCCTTCACCGATGTTGGCCGTGGTGCCGTCGTTGCGCTGCTGGATGTTCGGATGCAGTGCCTTGTGCGACAGGTAGACCAGGAAGGGCCCGGTGCGTTTTTGTTTCAGAAAGGCGATGGCCTGATCGGTTAGGACGTCGGTGACATAGCCCTTCACGACTTCGCGTTTGCCGTTAATGTTCAACTTGGGGTCGATGGCCTCACCTTGTCCTTGCATGGCCACCCAATGATCGAACCCTGGTCGCGGTGAGTCGTCGTTGCCCATGTGCCACTTGCCGAAGAATGCAGTTGTATAACCGGCGGCATCCAACAAGCGGGGAAAGGTTTGCAGTTGATGGCTCTGCGCATCCCGGGCTGTATTGTCGACGATGCCGTTGTGACGCGCATACTGCCCGGTGAGGAAGTTTGCGCGGCTGGGGGAACACAGCGGCGTGGAGCAAAAGGCGTTTCGAAAGGTGATGCCTTCCGTGGCGATGCGGTCGATGTTCGGAGTCTTTAGGTAGGGATGTCCGCCTTTTCCATAATCGTCCCAACGCATATCGTCGACCAGGACGAAGACGATGTTGGGCTGCGCCTCACTGGTAAGGAAAGCAAACAACAGGAGTGCAAGAAGAAGGCTTCGTTTCTGCATGAAAATCTTGGAGCGTTTGTGAATTTACCGGGTAATCAAATATACGAATACCCCAAAAGCCTCACCAATCTGGGGTATTTTCACTGTTGTAGCGACGGAGGATGGTGGTTGTTCGTGCGATTGCCAACTTTTGATGTGTAGCTTCGTTGAAGGGGTATCGCATCACAACCCATAAACCGACTTATGAAACATCTATCCAGACTCTCGTTCCTTGTACTGTTGTTCCTGGCACAGCAGGCAGTCTTTGCCCAGGCCATCCGCTTGCCCGACGGCGGCGTTAACCCGAAGCGCATGGCTGGCGCCCGCGTCGGTGTGACGGAAATTGAAATCAATTGGAATTCCCCGGGCGTGAAAGGCCGGGAGGGAAATATCTGGGGAACGCCGGTAGCTTACTATGGATTCACCGTGTTGGGCTTCGGCTCTGATATGGAGTCACCCTGGCGTGCGGGGGCCAACGAGAGCACCACCATTTCATTTTCCACGGATGTCAAGATCAACGGCAAGAAACTTGCGGCCGGAACCTATGGGTTCTTTATCGCCCTCTATGCCGACTCCTGCACGCTGATCTTCAATAAAAACACCAAAGGGTGGGGTAGCTATTTCTACGACAAGAGCCAGGACGTGCTTCGCGTGGGTACCCGCCAGCAAAAGGACCAGAAGACGAGCGTAGAACGCCTGGAGTATGTCTTCGCCAAAGAAACCGATCGTTCCATCGAAGTTGCTCTCCAGTGGGAGAAGTGGCGCATTCCATTTACCGTAGAAGTTGATCTCGTCAACACGGCGCTGGCTTCCATTCGCACAGAGCTTAGCGGTGCACTGGGCTTTGATCCTCCGAGCTTGCAGGCGGCCGCACAGTGGTGCCTGGCTAACCAGGTTAACTATGAGGAAGCGCTGGGCTGGATCAACCGCGCCACCGACCCGAACCTCGGCGCGGTGAAGTCTTTTTCAGCGCTGTCGACCAAAGCAGACCTGCTCTCTAAACTCAACCGGCAAGCCGAGGCCGATCAGATTATGGTCGCTGCCCTGGAGTCGGCATCAACGCTGGAGATGCATCAGTATGGCCGCAGGTTGTTGAACGAGAAAAAGACCAAGGAAGCGATGGCGGTATTTGAGCGCAACTTCAAGCAGAACAAAGGTGCCTGGCCGACCAACGTAGGTATGATGCGCGGGTATTCGGCGACCGGCAATCTGAAGAAAGCGTTGGAGCACGCGCGGCTGGCGTTGGCCCAAGCTCCGGATGATGTAAACAAGCGCAACCTGGAACAGGCGGTGAAGACGCTGGAATCGGGGAAGGCGCTCTGATTTGAAAATTTGCTTTGCCCGCCGTAGTCCCGTTTCGGGCTTAGGCGGGAGAATTTGAAAATTTGAAAATTTGAAGATTTGAAGATGGGGTGCGCCCCATTTTCTATTCTTGGTTTTCGAATACTTGTGCGTTCAAAATCCCTGACTTTATTATTGACGATTTGGGGTTTACATTGCGGGTGAGCAAATCCATTGCGCCATGTGTGTCAAATCATCTTTTCTTTCTCAGAAGTTCAACGAGATAGTTCTGTCCCTGCTTGTGTTATTGGTGGCTGTCCCGGGGTATGGCCAGGAGTCGTTTCGACGGTGGAGAAATACCAGCCAGGTGCTGCGCGATAAGTTTGATCACATCCTGCCGGAGGCGATGCGGGAGAACAACATCGACATGTGGATCGTCATGTGCCGAGAAGGCAACTTTGACCCGCTTTACCGGATGCTGGGAGAAGGGTATGTGGGTCACAATGGTTATTACATCTTTACTGATCGTGGGACTCCGCGTATCGAGCGGGCGGCGCTGGGAATAGACGGGTATCTGCTGGAGCAGACAGCTGCGTACGATTATTTCGGATCTGAATCCGAGTTGAAGGAGTTCGTATCCAAGCGCGATCCGAAGCGGATTGGGTTGAATATGTCCAAGGATATTGGTGGCGCAGACGGACTTTCCTACACCGGTCGGATGGAGCTCGCGGAAATCCTGGGAAAGAAATACGAAGCACGATTTGTTTCTGCGGAGAAGCTGTACTCCGATTTTCGTTCGCGTAACACGGTCAGCGGTCTTGCGGCATTCGCAGAAGCGGGTGATTATTCCTACCGCATCGCCGAGCGCGCGTTGTCCAACGAAATCATCAAACCTGGCATTACCACCCTCGAGGACGTGGCCTGGTGGATGAAGGAAGAACTGCACCGCAACAACCTGGAGTCGTCGTTTGGCATGCCGTCTATTTACATCACCGGTCCGGAGGGCATTGTGGCTACCTCGACCAATCGCATCATCCAGCGTGGAGACATTCTCATGCTCGATTGGGGCGTGGGGCTGATGAACTACTATACCGACATGAAGCGCATGGCCTATGTGTTGAAGGAAGGGGAGAAGGAAGTTCCGGCAAGCATTCAGCAGGCGTTCAGCCAGGCCGTCAAGGCCCGGGATGTGGTCGTGCGGACCATCAAGCCAGGCATTACCGCGCAACAGAATGAAGACAATGTCTACAAGGCATTGGCAACGGAAGGCTTCAGCAAGATTCCGTTCAATACGCCCAACCACGACAGCAAGACCGATGTAATCATCGGCTGCCACTCCGTGGGCGATTGGGGGCATGGTACAGGTCCATCCATTGCCTTCTTCAACCCGGTGCAGCTCACGTACGTTGTCAAACCTACCAACCTGTTGTCCATTGAGCTGTTCGCCTACACGCCGATACCCGAGTGGGGCGGCAAGAAGTTGCGCATCCCGCTGGAAGACGATGCAGTAGTGACTGAGCGGGGCGTGGAGTGG
>JAYRXB010000260.1:0-1828 GCA_041917735.1 Cyclobacteriaceae bacterium | reverse complement strand
GTTTTACGTTTTAGTTTCTGCGACATGTGTCGCATACCTAAGACGCATGGAGCCGAGAAAAGACGCAGAGGAAATTACCAGCCGATGCCGTAATCCTCACCATGATTGCTGGATCCGCCCCAGAAAGTACCATGACGCCAGTCAAACCAGATGGCGTTGATCGGACCGCTGGTGCGGTCTTCGTAGTTGATGCGGTATCCCATCCGACCCAATTCTTTTCTGACGTAAGGTGGTGTTTGTGTGTTGAGCGTGATTGCACCCGCACGCTTTTCATGATCGCCAAACGAGGAGAACATCTGGAAGGTTTTGAAGCTCGGAGCTTCGCACGATTCCTGAACGGTCATATTGAATTCAACCATGTTGAGGAAGAATTGAAGCAGCAGCTGGTCCTGCTCGTCACCGGCTTGCTTGGCAAATGATATGAACGGCTTGCCATCCTTGAGTGCCATGCTGGGTGTTAAGGTTACGCGCGGTCGCTTGCCGGGCTCCACCACGTTAAATGGATTTTCGCTGGCATCCAGGACGAACGACTGCATCCGTTGGCTCATCCCGATGCCGGTATTTCCGGCTATACAAGCGGGCACCCATCCGCCACTGGGCGTGATGCTCACCACCCAGCCTTCCTTGTCCGCGGTCTCCACCGAGGTGGTCCCTGCCGTGAATGACTCGAGAAACTTTTCATCCAGCGGATTCACGGAAGGTAGCAGTGCCGATTGACTATTACCCCACTTCTTGATGGCATCCATGTATGGATTCTGTTTTCCTTCATAAGGATAAGGATCGCCGGGACCCGCTTTGGGATCATTCATTTCCCAATTGATCAACTTGCTTCGTTCTTTCGCGTACTCCTTGGAAAGCAACCCTTTCATCGGCTCTTCGGGGGCGAACGCCGGATCTCCGTAATAGAAGTCGCGGTCGGCAAAGGCCAGGTTCATCGCCTGGTACAAGGTGTGGATATAGCGCGCGGAATTGTATCCCATGCTCTTGAGATCAAAGTTCTCCAGGATGTTGAGTGTTTGCAGCATCACCGGCCCCTGCGTCCATTGCTGCAATTTGTATACTTCAATTCCCCGGTAGGTGGTCATCATCGGTTCCTCGATCTTCACCTTCCAGTTCGCCAGGTCTTGTTCGGTAATGAGCCCGCCTTGTTCCTGGCACCCGCGCGCGAATTCCTTGGCAATGTCACCTTTGTAGAAGCGTTCATAGGCTGCGTAGATCGCCTCCTTCCTGCTCTTTCCCTTCTTAAGCGCCTGCTGCTCGGATTCAATCAGTTTCTGGAGTGTGACGAGAAGATCTTTCTGCACGAATATTTCACCGGCGTCGGGGGCCTCACGTTTTTCACCCGGGTGGGTAAGAAAAACCTTGGCAGAGTAAGGCCATTTCTTGATTTCTGCTTTGCCGCGTTCAATGCTATTGGCGGTCTGTGCTTCAATGGGGTACCCTTCGGCCATTTGCAGGGCAGGTGCAAGTACATCTTTCAGGCTCATCGTGCCGTATTCGGCCAGCATGGTCATCAGCCCTCCGGGAGTTCCGGGAGTGACAGCCGCAAGCGGACCGAATTGCGGCGGATACTTGTACCCTTTGCCCTTGTAGAACTCCGGTGTGGCCCCGGTTGGTGCAACACCCAACGCATTGATGGCAATAACTTTTTTCAGCTTGGGGTGATAGATAAGCGCCTGTGTCTCCCCGCCCCAGCTGAGTACATCCCACATTGTACAGGTGGCTGCGAGCATGGCGCATGCAGCGTCTACAGCATTGCCGCCCTTGTTGAAAATCGTCACACCGGCCGTGGCGGCCAGGGGTTTTCCGGTAATGGCCATCCAATGCC
>JAYRXB010000259.1:0-13300 GCA_041917735.1 Cyclobacteriaceae bacterium | reverse complement strand
TCATGCCGTCGACAGTCTCCGGCTCCTGGAGGAAATAAATAAACAAGGCGCCCGGTGCGGCCGTGTCATTCCCTGCCTCCTGCAGGTGTACATCGCCACCGAAGAGACCAAGTTCGGCCTCGATCCCACTGAAGTGCGGCAACTGATTTCATCACCAGAATTTGCTGCCATGAAAAACGTGCGCATTGACGGGCTAATGGGCATGGCCTCACTCACCGCCGACAAGGCCCAGGTGCAAAAAGAGTTTCATACACTGAAAGCGCTCTTCGATGAATTGAAGAGTGCCAGCCTTCCCTCCAACGTACACATGAAAGAACTCTCCATGGGCATGAGCTCGGACTATGACATCGCGCTGAACGAGGGCAGCACACTGGTACGCATTGGAACTGCGATCTTCGGCGAACGGGATTACACAACCCCATAACCATGAACAAGCGAACCCTGCTGGCATCCGGAATCTTTTTGATGGCCCTTGGCGTAGCGCTTGGGGCATTTGGCGCGCACGCCCTGAAGGCAAGCCTCACCGCCTCCGGCAGGCTGGAGACCTATGAATTGGCGATACGGTACCTGATGATTCACGCGCTCGCCTTGCTGATCCTGGGGGTATTGGTTGATGCTCACCCCCGCCTGCATCTCAGCGGCACATTTATCCTGGCCGGAATACTATTCTTCTGCGGAAGCTTGTTGACGTTGTCCCTTACCAATAATCCGATATGGGGGGCCGTGGCACCCGTGGGCGGAACCTCGTTTATCCTGGGCTGGCTTTGGGCCGGTTACGTTGTGCTGAAGGACCAGGCGACCTAACCCGGTCAGTCGCGGTTGGGGATCTTCTCGATTACGTTTGCAAAGAAGATAAGCTGCGCACCTTCGGCATTGACCGCATTGGACACAATGGTGACCACCTTCTTTTGACGGCCATACTTGCCGGTGGAGTTGAAGCCCAGCGTAATTTCACTGCTGGCGCCGGGCTCGATCGGGTCTCTTTCCCATCCTTTGGGCGTTGTGCATCCACAGGTAACCTGCACGTTGGTAATAACCAGCGGTGCGTTACCGGTATTGGTAAACTTGAATGTGTGCTCCACTTTGTCGCCCTGTATTACATCCCCGAAGTCGTGGGTGGGGCGTTCCCAGGTAATCACCGGCCCGGTGGGCGACTGTGCCGACGCCACTACAGCCACCGCCATCAGGAGGGCAAAAAAGACTTTCCTCATAACCGTGATTTTCTTCAAATTTAAGGATTACAACCTTTGAACGAATAAACGGTTCCTTGGATAAATCAGTTCAGGAAATTTACGGTAACCGGCTTAGAGTCCGCGTTTGCGGAATCTGCAACCAGGATGGGCGTCTCCTGATGGTAAACCATGCCGGGTTGACGAAGGGTCCATTTTGGGCACCTCCCGGAGGCGGTATGGAATATGGCGAGTCGGCCGTGGAGACCCTTGAACGGGAATTCAGGGAAGAGACGGGGCTCCAGGTAGCTGTGGGCGCCTTGCTGTTCGTCACCGAGTTCCGGCGCGGCGCACTTCATGCCCTGGAGATGTTCTTTGAAGTATCCGTTATCGGGGGTGAACTGAAAACCGGATCGGACCCCGAGTTGACGGCGACGATCCAGGACGTCCGGTTCCTGTCCACGCAAGACATCGACGCCTTGCCACCGGAGGCCAAGCACGGCGCGTTCGGGCTCGTGCCCACTTCCGGCCGATTCGGTGAGTTAAACGGTTATTTCCGGATTTGAATAATTTGCCTCAAATCCCGTCAAAAAACTGGAAATGGGGCTTAAAAATCTCAAAAAACGAACTTATAATTGCAGGCTAAACCTGAACCAACAATGAACCTGACCAAAGTCCTAACGATAGTTTTCACGCTTATCAGCCTTTATTTGGCCTATTTCCTTTACGACAGCATTCAGTCGGTAATTGATACCCGTGAAAAAATTGACGGCGCCGAAAAGGCACTTATCGAACGCCTGAAACTGATTCGTGAGGCAGAGGTGGTATTCCAGGAGCAGAATGGGCACTATACGGCCAATTGGGATTCCCTGATCAACTTTATCCAGAACGGCAAGGTACCGATCCTTCAGCGTCGGGAGATTATCACGCAAAAGCCCTATGGTGGTGAGGAAGTGAAGATCGAGGTGGATACCCTGGGCTTCCTGTCGGCCAAGGAGCGCATCTTCAAGAAGAACTACTCCCTGGCAGCAGCCGACAACGGAACCTTCGTTGGATTCAAGGTCAAGGTGGGCGATCAGGTGCTCAAGAACCAGAAGGCCTACGGAATTCAGGTGGGCGAACGCACCAACGAGCCTCCCTTCCAGGAAAAGGGTATCATCCTGAGCCTGGCCGACGTGAAGCCTGGCGACGCCATCACCCGGGGTAAGATCCTCATCAACTATTACGATTATATCTTCAACCCCAACCTGGATTTGTCTCAACTGGCCTACGTGCCGGGTAGCGACAATGTAAAATTTGAAATCTTCGCCGGCACGGTGGATAAGAACGGTATTAAGGTGGATGTGATTGAGGTGAAAGACCCGAAACCAATCAATCCCGACCGCAAGGAGAGCAATGAGCAAAAGGCGCGCAAGCCCCTTCGCTTCGGCTCCCGACTGGATGTGTCCACCGCCGGAAACTGGGAATAGCCCTTAGCTTTGTCAGCCGTTGCAGCGCGTCATAAACTGATCAAGAAGATCAAGGACGAGAAGTTTGACGAAGAAAAACTTCATCGGTACACACTATTAACCCAAATCGGGGCAAAAGATTTTCAGACGGCTGTTGTCGATACCGACGACAACCGTCTGATTTATTTTGAGGACTACGTCCTGAGTGAAATCAATTCTCCCAAAGACCTGAGCACGGCCCTCAAGGCCCTGTACGAATCCCACGAAAACCTGATGGCGGGGTTCTGGAAGACGGTGAAGGTGTCGTTCAAGAACAACAAGTTCGTTCACGTTCCAGCCGCCCTCTTCCTGGAGGAAGCCGCCGCCGAGTATTTGTCATTCAATGCGGTGGTTGACCCGCTCCGGGAAACCACCCACTTCTGCCGCAACCAGCAGACTGATGCGGTCACGGTGTATGCGGTCCAGCGCGAACTTACCGGGTACCTCGAAGGCGTATATGCCAATACACGCCTGGAGCGTTACCACCAAAGCGCTGCCCTGATCGAAGGGGTGCTTGCAGGGGCAGCCGCCCGGGAGGGCCAGCCGCTTTACGTGTATGTGGATCGCTTCAAGTTGCATATCCTCTGGGTCAAGGAAGGGAAATTGGTCTACTACAACCAGTTCCTGATCAAGCAGTTCACGGACTATGCGAAGTCCATCATGCTGGTCATGAATGCGCTGGGCCTGAACCAGGAATCGACCCCCGTGGTCCTTTGGGGCTACATTGGCAAGAACTCACCCCACTACCAGGAGTTTATCAAATACGTTCGCAATGTGGGCTTTGGCGAGCGGCCGGACCACATCAAATTCGGCTACCTGTTTGATGAGATTCAGGATCATCACTTCTTTGATCTCTTCTCCCTTCACCGCATGACCTCATGAAAAAACGGATCGCCCTATTCCCCGGATCGTTCGATCCTTTCACAAAAGGTCACCAGGATATCGTCCTGCGCGGGCTGAATCTCTTCGACGAAATCATTGTGGCGATCGGCTACAACAGCCAGAAGGATCAGCGCTACTTCAAGATCGATTTCATGATTGAGAAGATCCAGGAGACGTTTGCACAGTATCCCCAGATCAAGGTGGTCACCTATGCGCAGCTTACTGCCGACCTCGCCCGCAAACACGACGCCCGCTACCTCCTTCGGGGGCTTCGCAATACGACCGATTTTGAGTACGAGAACAGCATTGCCCAGGTGAACAAGCACCTGAATGCAGAGTTGGAATCGGTCTTCCTCATCACTTCACCCCAATTCGCATCGATCAGTTCCTCCATTATCCGGGAGGTGCACCGGTACGGCGGTGATGTGTCCGTGATGCTACCCTACGCGCTGTAGTCCTAGCGCAGGTCAGCCTTCTCCATCATTTTGTAGTATTCTTCGAGCACAAAGCGCACCGACTTGTAAGAATTTTCGAGCGCGTGATAGACCTCCTTTTGCGTCATCCAGCGGAGCTCTTCGATGTCTTCTTCGTAACTGGGTTTCATGCGTGAATCGTCGAGCAGATCCATGAGGTACCAGCGTGTCTTCTTGATCATGCTGTTGCGGTTCATGGTATAGGTATGCCAGGTGGTGCAGATCTTCTTTCCCACTTTGACCTCAACGTTGCACTCCTCTTCTACCTCCCGTTCGGCCGTCTGGCGGTATTTTTCGCCGTTGTCTTTTTTGCCTTTGGGCAAGTCCCACCGTTTCATGCGGTAGATCATCAGGAACCGGTCCTTCTTGCGAATCAGGCCGCCCGCGGCCTTGACGATCTTGAATTTCTGCCGGAGGAAGGCTTTGACACCCTCGTAGTCAGACACCGATACGTCGAGGGAGAGCAGGTTCATCGGCACCTTGCTGTTGACCTGGTCAAGGATATCGTTCAGGTGCTGCAGTGTGGCCTCACGCACATAAACGTGGTGGAGGAGCTTGGCCTTTGTAACCGGTTCGCGGCTGGCATTGATGACCGTGTTGAAGCTCCCGTCCTCGGGTTTGGAATCGGGTGCCCATATCCGCACGGGAATGTCGTTTACGAACAGGTTCATGGGTGGTAACGTTCTGCAAAAACAAGAATATTTCTCAGACTGCCAACGTCAATTTACGTCTTTTTCAAAACGACCCAACGTTTGGGTTGCCGTCAATTCCTGATAAATTGCCAATCCTATGCCGATCACGATCATGCCTTCGACTGCGGGGCCCGTGGCCTCGAAATTACTCGAAATCGGGGCTATCAAACTCAACACCGAAAAACCGTTTACCTGGGCGAGCGGCTGGAAGTCGCCGATCTACTGCGACAACCGACTGAGTCTCTCCTTTCCCCATGTCCGATCCTACATCAAACGATGCCTGGCGGAGGCCATTCGCGAGTATTTTCCCGATGCGCAGGCCATTGCCGGTGTCGCAACAGCCGGAATCCCCCAAGGGGCACTCGTAGCCGAAGAACTGCACCTGCCGTTTCTTTACGTACGTCCCAAACCAAAGGAACACGGGCTGGAGAACCTGATCGAAGGCAAACTGGAAAAGGGACAACGCGTAGTCCTGGTTGAAGACCTGATCTCCACCGGCGGAAGTTCCCTCAAAGCCGCTACCGCACTGAAGGACGGCGGAGCCTCGGTTATGGGCATGGTTGCCATTTTTACCTACGGATTCGACACAGCCGAACAAAACTTCTCCAAAGACGGTATCAAACTCATCTGCCTCAGTGACTTTCCTCATCTCCTTGAGGTCGCCCTGCAGAACAACTTCATATCCCCGGATCAACTCACGCACATCAAGGCGTGGAGGCTGGATCCGGCTAACTGGAAGTAACTATGAACACAGAAAAAAAACATAAACTGCTGGTATTAACCGGCGGCGGCGACTGCCCCGGGTTGAATGCAGTAATTCGCGGCATTGCCAAGCGGGCGCGTCGCGAGAAAGACTGGGAAGTATACGGATCTATTGAAGCCTTCAATGGCGTTTTCCGCGACCCGGTCGAAATCGTCAAACTTTCACGAAAGGTGACCGGCGGTATCCATATCCGTGGCGGCACCATCCTGAAAACAACCAACAAAGGCAACCCGGTCAACTATCCCATCCTTCAGCCGGACGGTACCTATAAACACATTGATCGTACAGCGGAACTGGTCAAGAAGATTCACGCCCTGGGCTTCGAAGCCGTCATCAACATCGGCGGCGACGGCTCGCAGCGCATTTCCCAGGCCCTTCATAACCAAGGGCTGAACATCATCGGGGTTCCGAAGACAATCGACAACGACTTGTCAGCGACCGACCTCACCTTCGGATTCCAGACGGCGGTGCAAATCGCCACGGACTGCTTTGATAAACTCGTGACCACGGCCGAAAGCCACCATCGCGTGATGATCATGGAAGTGATGGGTCGGGATGCCGGTTGGATTGCACTGCATACAGCCATCGCCGGTGGCGCAGAAGTGTGCATCATCCCGGAAATCCCCTATGACATCACCAAGATTGTCAACCGCATCAACGCCCGGTACAAAAATGGAAGGGGCTTCGTCAACATCGTGATCTCGGAGGGCGCAAAGCCGAAACACGGCACCGTCACCTCCTCGGCCGGGGAAAAAGGTTCTGAGCACGTGCGGCTCGGCGGCGTTGCCTACCAACTCAGCAAACAACTCAAGGAAGCAGGCTGCACGGCAGAGATACGTGAAACCGTGCTCGGCCACATCCAGCGTGGTGGCAGCCCGATCGCCTTCGACCGCGTGCTGGCATCGCTCTTCGGCGTGCATGCCTTTGAGCTCGTGCTCAATAAACAGTTTGGACGCATGGTGGCTTACAAGAACAACGATATCACCAGCGTCACACTGGAGGAGGCCACCAAGGCACCGAGCTTTGTGAACAAGGACTCTCACCTGGTCAAGGCCGCCAAAGGCCTTGGCATTTCCTTTGGCGATTAACCCGAATTCTCATGAAGACCATCAACGATATCTCATTCAAGAACAAGCGCGCCATCATCCGCGTAGACTTCAACGTACCCCTCGACAAAGCCTTCCAGGTAACGGACGACAACCGCATCCGCGCCACAATTCCGACGCTGAAGAAAATTCTTGGTGATGGCGGAAGTTGCGTGCTGATGTCACACCTCGGCCGGCCGAAAGGCGGACCTGAGGAAAAGTACTCCCTCAAGCACACCCTTTCCACGCTCGAGAAACTCCTGGGGCGTCCCGTCCAATTCGCCGGCGACTGCATCGGTGCCGACGCGGCATCCAAAGCGGCTGCCCTGAAGCCGGGGGAAGTGCTCCTGCTGGAGAACTTGCGGTTTTATAAAGAAGAAGAGAAGGGAGACCTGGAATTCGCCCGCAAGCTGGCCGCCCTGGGCAACGTATACGTCAACGATGCATTCGGTACCGCCCACCGCGCGCACGCCTCCACGACGATTGCAGCGCAATTCCTGACGGAAAAGTGTGCCGGCCTGGTGATGGCCGCCGAACTCGACAACGCGCGCAAAGTGCTGGAGCATGCCGAGAAACCCTTTACAGCCATCATGGGAGGCGCTAAAATCTCCGATAAGATCCTCATCATCGAGAAACTCCTCGACCGGGTAAACCACCTCATCATTGGCGGCGGCATGGCGTACACGTTCTTCAAAGCTCTCGGCGGCCAAATTGGAAAGTCGCTGGTGGAGGAAGACAAGCTGGATCTCGCCAAGGAGCTGATTGCAAAAGCGAAAGCGAAAGGTGTGGAACTGCACCTGCCGATCGATTCGGTGGCCGGCGATAAATTTGATGCCGAGGCCAACACGCAAGTCGTCAACAACTACAGCATCCCCGAAGGATGGATGGGCATGGACATCGGCCCACAGGCCCAGCAGGTGGTGGCCAAGGTTATTGAGAACTCCCGTACCATTCTTTGGAACGGCCCCATGGGCGTGTTCGAGATGCCGAAGTTTTCATCCGGCACACGATCCGTTGCCGAAGCGGTTGTTCGCGCTACCGGCAAGGGCGCCTTCTCCCTCATCGGTGGCGGAGATTCCGCAGCTGCCGTATCACAGTTCGGCTTTGCCGACCAGGTAAGCTATGTGTCTACCGGCGGAGGCGCGCTGCTGGAGTACTTCGAGGGCAAGGTGTTGCCTGGCGTCAAGGCCCTGGAGTAACCGCATGCAATTCGAACGGGTAAGACCGTCGGGTAAACTTTCGGCACACGTTGAGTGGTTCTGGGGCATGCGTTCCTCCACTCGGAAGCCGGAGCAGCAGAAAATTGTCCCCGATGGTTTCCCGGAAGTCATCTTTCATTTTGGCGACCCCTACCGTATCCAGTTGGATCGTCGGTGGCGGCGCCAGGCCCGTGCGCTCCTCGGCGGACAGTTGAAACATCATTTTTTCCTGGAGAACATCGGCCGCACCGATATGTTCGGTATCACCTTCCGCCCTGCGGCACTCACACACTTGTTTGACCTTAACATGGGCGACTATGCCGGTCGCGTGGTAGCCTTGCGCCAGGTGCACGGACCGTGGGCTCAACTCATGGCGAAACTTTCTGCCCACACGGGATTTAGCGACCGGGTCAGCGTAACTGAGAATTGGCTGCGAGCCCGCACCGGACAAATACCCGCCCACCCCATCGACAGCTGCCTGGAAATCCTCTTCCGGGATCATGGCACCACGACCATCCAGCAACTCTGCCAGGAAGCCGGAGTGACTGAACGGCAACTGCAACGCTACTTTCAGCACTACATCGGGGTTTCACCAAAGTTCTATGCACGAACCATCCGGTTCAGCTACCTCTTTTCACTCATCCAGGGCGGCCAAACCTCGTGGAGCGATGTGGTGTTTCTGTCGGGATACTACGACCAGTCCCACTTTATTCGTGATTTCAAGGCCTTTACCGGGGAAGATCCCACACGCTTTCAATACCGTGAAGAAACCATGACCGGGTTTTTTACCCACAAGAAAGGGTCCCGCATGTCGGGTTTGTCCAATCCCTGACCTTGGCGCGATTCTAGCTTGCATGGAAAAACAGAAGTCAATGAAAAAACACGTTATCCTCCTGGTCCTTTTGACCGCCGTATATTCAGCCAACGCCCAAACACCGGCACCCGAAGCCCAACTGAAACAAATGGAATGGCTGCTGGGTGGTTGGAACCGGGTCAACAGCCCCGCAGGCAAGTCGGGATACGAGTATTGGCAACGGAAAGCAGAGCGGGAGTGGCACGGGCGGGGGATTTCCATGAAAGGCGCCGATACCACGTTTGTAGAAATCCTGAAGATTGTGGTCGAAAAGAACAAGCTCTACTACGTCGCGGATGTTCCGGGCAACAACAAGCCCGTCTACTTTGAAATTACGTCGGTGACCGAAGGCGCCTTCATTTGCGAAAACCCGTCACACGACTTTCCCAAACGGATTGAATACCGGTACGATGGAAAGCAGATTCGGGCACGGGTGTCTGCCGGAGCACAGGGGATGGATTACGTCTTTGAGCGACGGCCGTAGTCAGCGAACAATCCGCAATACCCAGTACGCATCATACGCCAGGGCCCCCTGGTCTACCAGGTCGCGCACGACTTCCACAAAGAGATCACGGTCAGGCGGGTTTGCCTGCTCTTCCAGTTCGTCAACCGTCATGGGTCGCTGGGTGAGCAGGTGAATAATTCGGTCACGGTACTCGGTAAACGCAGGACCGCTTTCGACCTTCTTCTGTTCGATACAGACGTCGCAGGCGCCACACGTGCTGAAAGAGGCTTCGCCAAAATAATCCATAACCACCTGCATGCGGCACCGGTGATGCTGCTCCACAAAATGAATCATGGCTTCCGCTTTTCGATCGGCCAGCGTACGGCGCTCCGACAGGCGCTGCACATCCAGGGGCATACGGTCTGCATCCTGGCGCGGCGTAAGGAATGTCACCTCGGGCTTTTCCGAAGCCCGTTCGTACTCCAGCAGCTGCATGCTGGCCAACCGCTGAAGCAGGGTGACCACCTCGCCTTCCGCCAACTTGAGGCCTTTGGCGAGCGAACGCTCGGTGATGGGTATGAAGTCGTTGAACAGTTCTCCGCCATAGGAACGCAGCAAAGCCTTGATGAGCGGATCAAACGCGGCATTCGCCACCTGGAATTCGTACAGGGCCGTCTTGTCGGTTGTCAGGTGAACCCGTGAAGGGCGATAAAAGCTCTCGCTCAACTGGATAAACCCTTCTTCCTCCAGCTTCTTCAGCGCCGCAAAGGCCGCCGAACTCCGGAGGCCAAAGCGTCCACTAAACTCGTCGAGATCAAACTCAAAGCTCTCCCCTTCGGCGCTGCCTTCGGCCAATTGGTAGTAGTTGGAAAGCGCCTGGTATGTCTTCCGAATGTACTCCACCGACGGGTAGGACTGCTGGACGTTGGCACGCAGACGCTGCACATCGGCATCATGATAGACGACGGCAGCGTAGGCCTTCTTTTCATCGCGGCCAGCACGACCGGCTTCCTGGAAATAGGACTCGAGGTTCTCGGGAAGATCCAGATGAACGACCACGCGAACATTCGGCTTATCGATACCCATGCCAAACGCATTGGTTGCCACGATTACCCGTTTCTCGTCGTTGATCCACTCTTGCTGGCGCTTCATCCGCTCTTCAAAGGTGAGGCCCGCATGGTAAAAGGTAGCTGCAACCTGCTGTTGCTCCAGCCACTTGCTGAGCGCCACCGTGGCCTTGCGGGAGCGAACATACACGATTCCCGTGCCCGGCACCTTTCGAAGAATCTCGAGCAGCTTCTTCTCCTTGGCTTCGGTCTTGCGCACCACCAGGGAGAGGTTGGTTCGCGCAAAACTCTTCTGAAAGAGGGTTGGCTTCTTTAGCTCGAGCTTGGAAACGATATCCTCCCGTACTTCGGGTGTAGCTGTGGCGGTAAGGGCAAGAAACCGCAGATCGGGTTTGATTTTTCGCAAGCCGGCCAGCTGAAGGTAGGGCGGGCGAAAATCGTAACCCCACTGACTGATGCAGTGTGCCTCATCTACGGCGATGAATGAGATCGCCATCTTACCAAAGCGCTCCTGGAAAATATCCGTCTGAAGGCGCTCGGGTGACACATACAGAAACTTGTACTTGCCATAGACCGCATTGTCGAGTGCAATATCGATCTCGTTGCGCCGCATGCCGGAATGAACGGCCAGGGCCGGAATACCCTTCTTCTTCAACTGCTGAACCTGGTCCTGCATCAACGCGATGAGCGGGCTCACGACGATGGTAAGTCCATCCAACAGGATACCCGGCACCTGGAAGCAGACGGACTTGCCGCCCCCGGTAGGCAGAAGCGCCAGTACATCGTTGCCTTCGAGCACCGCCTGGACGATCTCCCGCTGAAGGGGCCGGAAGTGATCATGGCCCCAGTATTTCTTCAGAACGGTTTCCGGTGTTGGCGATGCCATGGCAGGTCTTGCTTACCAGGTCACTTCCTTCTTTTCAAGGAAGGCGGCTATCCCCTTCTTGCAGTCCTCGGTGGCGCGCGCGGCAGCATTTTCCCGCGCGGCGGATTCCAACGCTTCTACAAGTGGACGACCCTGCACCTGGTCGAGGAGTTTCTTGGTGGCGGCCAGTGATTGCGCTGAAGCGTTGGTGATCAGTTGACCGGTGAGTGCCTTCACTTCCGCATCCATGGCCTCGCGCGACACCACCCGGCTGATCATGCCGAGTGTTGCCGCTTCAGTCGCCGTGATAATCCGGCCCGTCAGCAAAAGTTCGCGCGCCTTGCCTTCGCCGAGCTTTCGAATGAGGAACGTGGAGACCAGGGCCGGTATGAAGCCGATGCGCACTTCGGTATAGCCAAACTTGGCTTCCGGCACGGCATAGGCCATGTCGCAGACCGTCACCAATCCCGAACCCCCAGCCAATGCATGCCCCTCCACGCGCGCGACGACAACCTTCGGCACTGTGTAGATCAGGTAGTACAACTCCATCAGGTTACGGGAATCGGCCAGGTTCTCCTCGTACGAAAAATGTTGGAGCTGCTGCAGGTATCCAAGGTCAGCGCCGGCACAAAAGGCATCGCCATTGGCGCGCAACACAATCACCTTGACCAAAGGATCGGTTGCTGCGCGCGTGAAAGCTTGCTTCAGCGCATTCACCATTTCCTGGTTGAGGGCGTTGCGCTTCTCCGGGCGATTCAGTGTGATGGTGCCAACCCTTTCTTCAATGGAATAGGTTACTAACGACATACGATGCTGGGGTATTGGGTGTTGGAGGAGTATGGTCAATTCAATTCTAGTGCAAAGGCTCCTGATTCAGTGACCGCATGGTGGCGGATTCCGGCTCGCTTCGCTTCCTCGACTATTCGCTTTACATAAGTCATCGAATTGCTGGAGTCCAGAATCAGGTAACCAAAGGTAAGCGTTCCGGTCAACGTTTCGAGGGACCGTACGGCGTTGTTGCCAACGATGAGGTAATGGACAGTCAACGGCACCCGGGCCCGGAAGCCGGGGTGGTCCACACGCAAGAACGACTTTCCCGCGAATTGATAGAGGGTCATCCCACCCTTTGGCGACAGGCTCCTGACCACCGTGTGCTGTACCCGGACGAATCGGTGCGTAGGCTGTAGTTGGTAGGCCATCTGCGCCGGATCCGTGCGCAGTGCTGTATCAACTACGGTCCAGGCGACCTGGCGCGATCTCCATTCGATGGCTGCATGCCGGGGAACATGATACACCGTAAACACCGGGTTAGGCTCACGGTCGCGCCAATCTTCCAGGCCAAACACCGCGGAGGCCACAAAGGCCGTCCAAACCCACCGAAACTTCCTGTAACGGAGAAGGCAGAAGATGGCTATGCCAACCACACCCAGACAGAACGCCTGGAGCAACGACAGGTGGATGGGTTGTATGACGCTTCCGGGAATCTTGCCTACCAGGAACAATCCCTCGTTGAGCAGACGAATCATCCATTCCAGCACACGGGCTACGACAGCGGCACACCCCGGAATCGGGCTAGCCACCAAGAGCAACAAGCCACCAAGTAGAATCAAGGTAGAGGCCGGAATGACAAAGAGATTTGCCAGCAGGAAATAGACAGGAAACTGGTGAAAGTAATAGAGTGTTACGGGCAGCGTGGCAAGTTGAGCCGCCACTGACACACACGTAATCTGCCAGATCCAATCGGCCCATGCCCAGGGAGCTTCCCACAAGAGGTAGATCGGGCGGTAAATTAGCACGATACCCAGCACGGCCAGGTAAGACAGCTGAAAGCCTGCCGCGAGGATCAGCCAGGGATCGAAAATCAAGAGCAGAAAGGCTGAGGCAGCAAGGGTGTTGTAGATGCTGGAGACACGCTTGAGCGGCTTGGCCAACGCCACGAACGAGAACATGGTGACAGCCCGAAGTACAGAAGGTGAAAGCCCCGTCACAAACCCAAACATCCAAAGGACGAGAAGGCTCAGAACAGCCACTATCCAGGTTCCGCCGCGCCGCCGTTCGATCGGCTTGCATGCAAGCAGCAGGATACCATACAAGATACTCACGTGCATGCCGGACACCGCGAGGGCATGCATGGCGCCACCCGCCGCGTAGGCTTGGCGCAGATCTTCATCGATACCATCGGTGACGCCAATGACGAACGCCGCCACGATCGCCTGCTCACGCTCACCGCGAACGACCCGGTTGATGACCTCGAGGACCCAGCGGCGTGCTTCCGTGGCGTAGTACCTCGCTCCCCGGGATGCTGAGCGTCCTGTGACTA
>JAYRXB010000258.1:0-6170 GCA_041917735.1 Cyclobacteriaceae bacterium | reverse complement strand
ACCGTGGTGGGTTTTTCGTTTTCGTCCTTGGCGACCATGGTGAAGAACGAAGAATTGGTATGCTTCACGAGGTTGGTGCGTACATTGAGGGCTTCCACCCGGATGCCAACAACGAGCGAAGACCGACCTACATAATTGACCGAGGCGTGCATGGAGACCAGTTCGCCGACATCCACCGGCGCAAGAAACTCCACATTGTCCACAGAAACTGTCACGCAGTATGTCCCCGCATGCTTGGTGGCGCAGGCGTAGGCTACCTTGTCCATCAGGGAAAGCAGGATGCCGCCGTGAATCTTGCCACCGAAATTGGCATACGAAGGCACCATCAATTCGGTGATGGTGGTCTGTGAGTGTCGGACAGGCCGGGCGAGGTCGCTCATGGGTTCAGGGTGGGTGAAGGTACACGTTGCGGTGCACACAAAGCAACCCTTCAGTCAAAATGGTCGCTTAGAGCGAGCGACGGGAAAGCTGGTTGAATCGCCACACCATTGCCAGGGCAGTCAGGGTAAGCCCGAGCAGCAGACCCAGCCAGATTCCAATGGCGCCATAGCCGAGCGGAAAGGCCAGCACATAGCCGATGGGCAGTGCCAGCACCCAGTAGGCGACAAAGATCAACAGGGAGGGAATCTTCACATCCTGCAATCCGCGCAAGGCGCCGGCACACACCACCTGCGTTCCATCCGAAAGCTGGAAGAATCCGGCGATGACCATAAGCGGCGCGGCGATTTCCAGGACAGCAGTATCCTGAATATAGAATCCGGGCAGGATGTCACGGCCAACGATGAATGCGATGGCCCACAGCAGCATGATGCCGATGCCCAACGCGATGAGGGTTACTCCGGAACGACGCAAGGCAATCCCATCCCGCTGACCGAGAAAGGTTCCGATTCGGATGGTGGCGGCGGCACCAAGGCCCGACGTGGTCATATAACTGACGGTCGCCAGGTTGATGGCAATCTGGTGTGCGGCAAGTGTGTTTGCCCCCAGCCACCCCATCATAATGGCGGAGAAGCCAAAAGCCGCTGCTTCAAAAATGAACTGCGCACCGGCGGGTATGCCAATGTGCAGCATCCGGTTGATGAGCTCACCGGAGTAGTTTCCTAAACGAAAGCCTTCCCGATAGGCGACAAACCAACGGCCATAGTATACATACGCAGCCATCCACACCGCCATAACCACCCGTGCAATGAATGTTGCCCATCCTGCCCCGTTAAGACCCATTTCCGGGAAAATCCAGATCCCATAAATGAGCAGGTAATTGAGCACGACGTTCAACAGGTTGCACACGATCATGATCACCATCGCCATTCGGGTCCGGTGCAAGCCTTCCGCAAACTGACGGAACGTCTGGAAGATCATCGTCGGTATGATCGAATACGTAATGATGCGCAGATACGGCAGCGCCAGGTCGACCACATCGACCGGCTGACCGATGTGCGTGAGTGCGGACTGACTTGCCAGCACAAGCCCGACAAGCAAGGCACCGGTCGCCAGGTTGATGATCATGCCGTGACGCAGTGCGTCAATAATTTTACGGGTGTTGCCGGCACCGGATGCTTCGGCCACCAGGGGTGTGATGGCGTAGGATACACCCACTCCGAAGAACAGCAAGACTGTGAAAAAACTATTGGCCAACGATGATGCCGCCAGCGGAACCGCGCCGGTCCACCCGATCATGATGCTGTCGGCAACGCCCGTCATCACTTGACCGAGCATGCTGATCATCACCGGGTACGCAAGCAGGAAACTGGTGCGGGCTTCGGCGCGGTAGGCGGTCAGGCTGGACACAATCGGGAATTTAGGCAGGTTGCTTTCAGGACCTTGAGTGTTGACCGATCCGGAGGAGGCCGATCACACTCATACTGTCTGTAATCTCGCCGTTGAGGACCATCGCGATGGCCTCTTCGATCGGCAGCTTCTTCACCACCAGGCCAGCCTCGGTATCGTCCAGCGCATTGACCCCGGGGGAAAGGTCTTCGGCAACGTAGATGTACGCCTCCTCGTCGCTGACGGAGTTGGAGAGGTGCGCACGCTGGAGCAGCGTCCACCGACGGGCGGTGAGTCCGGTTTCTTCTTTTAGCTCACGCCGGGCGGATTCCAGTGGGTCAGTGCCCAGCGGAGCGCCGCCCTCGGGTATTTCCCAACTCCAGGAGTCGAGTACATAGCGGTACTGGCCGACCAGGTACGTGTTTCCTTCGGCATCAATCGGGATGATGCCAACGGCCGTGTTTTTGAAGTGGACCTTTCCGTAAATGCCGGGCTTGCCCGATGGATTCAACACATCGTATTCCGTCAGGGTGATCCATGGATTCGAGTAGATCTCCCTGGCACTTCGCGTTGTCCACGGATTTTTTTGCGGGTTGTCCACAGTTTCTGAGGTTAGCTGAAGCAAAAAACGACATAATCTCCGAACTTTGGCATCGCCTACCAACGGTCAGCGTGCTGAAATCTTCCTACACCTATGATCTTGTCGAAGCCGGTTGCGATGAAGCCGGCCGCGGATGCCTTGCCGGGCCCGTGGTGGCTGCCGCCGTCATTCTGCCCAAAGACTACCGGCACCCCCTGTTGAACGACTCCAAGCAATTGACCGCGGAGGAACGAATGGCAGTCCGCGACGACATCTTCCGGGATGCGGTAGCGTGGGCCCTCGCCGAAGCCAGTCATGAAGAAATCGATGAGATAAATATTCTCAACGCTTCGTTTAAGGCCATGCACCGGGCGGTCGACAAACTAGCGGTTCGGCCCGAGCTGCTCCTGATCGACGGAAACCGGTTTCGGCCGGCCATCGACCTCCCGTACCAGTGCATCGTCAAGGGAGACGCCCTCTATTTTTCCATCGCGGCAGCTTCCGTTCTTGCCAAGACGTTCCGCGATGATCGGATGCAGCAGTTGGCCGTTCAATTTCCAGGGTACGGCTGGGAGACCAACATGGGATACCCGACCCCGGAACACCGTGATGGCATCCGGAATCTTGGCGTAAGCCCGTACCATCGCCGGTCGTTTCAATTGTTGCCGGCACAATTGGAGTTATTTGATGATCAATAACCGGGGAACCCTTCCGGGAGGGTTCATGTTTAATGCTCAACCACAACAACCACCGTATTCGTGTGCCTGATCTTTTTCTCCGTTGAGGAGCATCCGCGCTACAAGTTGATCCTGGCGGGCAACCGGGACGAATTTCATCAGCGTCGCACGGCTCCCGCCGACTACTGGCCGGATGTTCCCCATGTGCTGGCGGGTCGTGACCTGGAAGCCAACGGCACCTGGCTGGGCGTTTCACGGAAGGGCCGAATCAGTCTGTTGACGAACTACCGCGACCCGATGAATATCAATCCATCGGCGCCTTCGCGGGGTCACCTGGTCTCCGATTTTCTCGTGGGGGACAGGCATGCCAAGGATTACCTGCTGGAAGTAGAGAAGCGCGGTCGGGAGTACAATGGATTTAACCTGCTGGTGGGGACGCCGGATCAATTGTGGTATTATTCCAATTATGGCGGAGACGTTCAGCCGATTGCTCCTGGCCTGCATGGTTTGAGTAATCACCTGCTGAATACGCCGTGGCCCAAGGTGGAGCGTGGAAAGATGTTGCTCGCGCCCGTGCTGGAGCAAGAGACGATAATTCCGGAGCAGCTGTTTGATCTCCTGTATGATGAGCAGCAGGCCCCCGATAACTCCCTCCCCGACACCGGCGTGGGCCTGGATCGTGAGCGCGTGCTCAGCTCCATGTTTATCAAAAGCCCGAACTACGGGTCTCGTTGTTCGACCGTGCTGCTGGTTGATCGCAACAACCAGGTACAATTCGCGGAACGAGTCTATGACCTTACTACCTTTGCCCACGCGACCAGGAAGTTTGAGTTTGTGGTCGGGTAATCTACGTTCATGAAAGGAGTGAAGAAGAAGAAAAACAATGTGCCGTGGTTGCTGCGCGTAGTCCGTACGGCATTCCCAATCCTGGAGAAAGTGGCTCCGTTTATAGCCGACAGGATCTTCCGATTGGTGTTTTATGTGCCCTTGCGGTACCCGGCGCCCGAGCGCGAGCAGGAAATCGCGCGGGAAGGGACCGTGTTTTCCTTGCAGGTGGGCGACAAGACAATCCGGGGCCGGCAGTGGGGCAATCCAACACACCCTTATGTGTTGCTGGTGCACGGTTGGGCAGGAAGGGCAACACAGTTCAGGAAATTTATCCCCGAACTTCTTGCGAAAGGATTCTTTGTCGTTGGGCCTGATGGTCCCGCGCATGGCCAGTCGGACGGGCGCGCAACGTCCATCCCGGAGTTTCATGAAATGTTCCAGGCGGTGTACAGGAAGTTCGGTGAACCCAAAGGTATCATCACCCATTCCTTCGGAGGCGCAGCCATGCTCTATGCAGCCATGAACGGCCTTCCCGTTCGCAAGTTGGTGAACATTGCAAGCCCCTCCATCGGCGATGAGATTTTGAAAACATTTCTGCGGGCCATCAATGGTTCCTGGATATCGGCCGAGCGATTCAAGCGATTCGTTATTCAGAAGACCGGCAAGACCTTTGATGAATTTACGGCCCTGCATGCCGTAAAGCACTTGCCGTCACCCGTTGCGCTTCTGGTAATCAATGATGAGGATGACACCGATGTGGTATTTCGCAGCGCCGAAGAATTGGTGAAAGCCTATCCTACAGCCCGTCTATATCGAACCAAAGGCCTTGGACACAACCGTATCCTGAAAGACGAAGCAGTAATTGCTGAATCGATCGACTTTATCCTCAGCGCGTAACATTCCGGGCCCGGTGACGTCTCCGCAAGGGCTGTTTCCCGGTCGTGTAATTATTGTACCTTGGTGACCTGAAATCCCATTTTTTCAACATTTTCGGCCCAGTTTGAAACCATTGGCGCCGCCATCAGTTGAAGGAATAGAAGTAAAAGACCGCACCGCATGGGCAAAATCATTGAAACGCAGGAGATCCGGAAGGAATACAAGATGGGCGACAATATTGTCAGGGCCCTGCAAGGTGTTTCCATAAGCATTAACAAGGGGGAATATGTGGCGTTCATGGGTCCTTCCGGTTCCGGGAAATCAACCCTCATGAACATCGTCGGCTGCCTCGATACGCCCACCAGCGGATCGTACGTGTTGAACAACCAACTGGTCAGCGAGATGACCGAGAATGAGTTGGCTACCGTGCGCAACAAGGAGATTGGCTTTGTGTTCCAGACCTTCAACCTGCTGCCTCGGGCAACGGCACTGGAAAACGTTGCCTTGCCGTTGATCTATGCAGGTTACGGTAAGGAGGAACGAAATGAAATGGCGATGACCGCACTTGAGAATGTGAGCTTGGCCGACCGCCATCACCACAAGCCCAATGAACTTTCCGGTGGTCAGCGTCAGCGCGTCGCCATTGCCCGTGCGCTGGTGAACAACCCGTCCATTATCCTGGCTGACGAGCCGACCGGAAACCTGGACTCCAAGACATCCCACAGCATC
This sequence comes from Cyclobacteriaceae bacterium, assembly GCA_041917735.1. Taxonomy (GTDB): domain Bacteria; phylum Bacteroidota; class Bacteroidia; order Cytophagales; family Cyclobacteriaceae; genus ELB16-189. The sequence goes on along the minus strand of JAYRXB010000258.1, from coordinate 713 downwards.
ATGGCGCTGTTCCAGGAACTTCACGATAAAGGCAACACCATCATCATGGTGACCCACGAGGATGACATCGCCCACTATGCACACCGGATTATCCGCTTGCGCGACGGCCTGGTGGAGTGGGATCGCCCCAACGATCGAATTACCCGTCAGACCCTGGAGGCGCAGCCCGTAGCCTAGCGGTATTTCTTTTTCTTGCCGGGAAGTCGGACCTTTGGATATCCGGGAATTCGACTATGAAAATCTACACCAAGACGGGCGATGAAGGAACGACTGCCCTGTTCGGCGGGAAGCGCGTGCTGAAGTCTGACATGCGTATCGAAACCTACGGTACCATCGACGAACTTAATTCCTGGGTAGGCGTCCTCCGGGATCAGGAGGTCAATAAATCAAGGCATGCGGAACTCGTGGAAATTCAGGATAGGTTGTTCACCATCGGCTCAATCCTGGCGGTGGAGCCGGGTAACACCAAAGTGAGCGTTCCCGCCCTGAAGGCGGACGATGTAACCTTCCTGGAGAAACACATCGACGCCATGGATACAAGGCTGGCGCCAATGAAAGTCTTTGTTCTCCCGGGCGGTCATCCGGCCGTCTCTTTTGGACATGTCACGCGAACCGTTTGCCGGCGGGCTGAAAGACTGGTGATCGCGCTGAATGCCGCTGAACCGGTGGAGCCACTCGTGCCGAAATACCTCAATCGGCTCTCCGACTATCTT
>JAYRXB010000257.1:0-4448 GCA_041917735.1 Cyclobacteriaceae bacterium | reverse complement strand
AGTGACATGTCAGCATAGTTCATAAGGCTGTACAGAGCCGGTGTCTTTTCCGCCGTGGCCCCCAGAAAAAGCACGGGGAACTCCAGGAGTTTGATCAGCCGCGGATGATGAAAGAACTTCCGCAGGTAGGAGGATATCGATTGGAAGAGATGAAGCCGCAGCGCTCCGGTTAGTACGTCGCGATCGGCAAACTCCAGGAGGGATAGCCCGGGTTTGTAGACCAGGGAGTTAATACCAATCTCGTATTTGAATTTTCCTTCTTCCAGGAACTTCCTCAGGTTACGGCTGCTGCCGGGCTCCAGCGATTCGAACAGGGCCTCCAGCTTCTCCATGGAAGCCGGTATGTCCATGAAGTCATTGGCCCCATAGTATATCCGGTAGGAGGGATCGAGCCGTTTCAGCGTGTAGTATTGAGAAGGCTTCTTGCCGAAACGGGCAAAATAGCGATCAAAAACATCGGGCATCCAATACCAGCTTGGACCCATGTCAAAGGTGTAACCACCTTCGGCGAACTGACGGGCCCTGCCTCCCGGGCTGTCGTTCTTTTCAAAAACCGTGACGTCGAAGCCCTCCCGGGCCAGGCACGTTGCGGCAGACAGCCCGGCAAACCCGGCCCCCAGTACAGCAACCTTTTTCTTCATGAAGGCCCTAAGTTACCGATAGCCTTCCAGTTTCGTTTGGATTTCCTTCCGGGCGTGAAAAATCCGGTTCTTCACGGTGCCGATCGGGATGCCCAGTTCCTTTGCTATCTCCTCGTACTTGTAGCCCGTCGTGTGCATCTTAAACGGAATGAGTAAGTCGTCCTTCACCGTGTTTACGTTTTGCCAGATCTCCTTAAATTCAAGAGTGTCCTGTGGACGATGGAACGTGTGTTCATCCTCCACGTTCAGGTAATAAAGCTCCTTCGACGTATCGCGTGAAGTTTTCTCGCGCTGCGCCTTGCGGTAGTTGTTGATGTAGGTATTCCGCATGATGGTAAACAACCAGCCTTTCAGGTTGGTGTCTTTCCGGAACTTGTCGCGGTAGGTCAATGCCCGGAGCAGGGTGTCCTGGACGAGGTCCTGCGATTCTTCCCTGTCGTACGTAAACCGGTGGGTCAACGCCTTCAGCGTCGGACGCAACCGGGTAATCTCGGCGGTAAACTCAGCTTGGGTCATTGTAGTAGTGTTTAATGTTTGTCTATAAAGACTAAACAAAACTACGATACTGAGCCTATTCTGATCGTTTTGTTTAACGTTAAATTGCCAATCTTATACAGGCTTGAGGGTTTCAAGCCGGGCCTTCAACTGTTGCGGATTCTCCAGGATTTGGAGGTTTTGGGGGATCCGCAGGGCCATTTTAGACAGGTTGTGCCCGGCAGCCAAGACCAGGATTTTGGGATGCCTGTTGCAAAGGTTGTGGAGGTAAGGTTCAACAAGGTGGGGCGCAGGCGAGGTCGTGATGCTGGTGATCATGGCCACCGGCTTCATGTTTTCACAGAACCAGTAGACGTCATTCTGGGGTACGCGTTGCCCCATGTAGTAACAGCGGAACCCGGCACGCTTGACGAGGTAGTAGCTGAACAGCAGCCCCAGCTCATGCAGTTCGTCATCGGGAAGGAAGAGAATAATCCGGGGCGCGGATTTGCGTGCTGGCGTAAGGCCGTCAATGGCAACCAGCATCTTCTGGCGAAGGAGGTTGGTTATGAAGTGCTCTTGCAAGGGAGTAATGTGCCCCGTCAGCCACAGCACGCCAATCTTATCCAGGAATGGGTATACGATTTCCAGGATGGTCTTTTCAAAGCCGAATCGCTGGATGAGTTCGTTGACGATGGCATCAAAATTTTCTTCATCCAGGTCGACCATCGCCACGACCAAGCGGTCGATGTGCAAATCGGGAGAGGTATCGGATTCACTGATTTCGCTGACCCGATCAGAAAGCTCCGAAGGATTTAAACGGGCAATCCGGGAGATTTTGAGGCCGTGATTGTTGAGCAGCGAGACTTTAATGATCTTCTTGAGATCTTCGTCGGAATAGAGGCGAATGTTGGTGGCTGTCCGCTGTGGGGCAACGATGCCGTACCGTTTTTCCCATATTCGGATGGTGTGGGCCTTGATCCCCGACAGTTCTTCCAGTTCTTTGATTGAATAGTGGGCCATGAGGCTATCTCCGGTGCCTTTTCGTATTTAACTTCCCGTCTTGGGTATTTGTTTAGCACCTGGTGGAAAAGTTAACAGAATCATGCCTTCCAGCCTATCGTTGGTTCAACAGCCAAGGATGGAAGGCATTCGAATTCCAGGAGGAGGCGTGGCATCACTACCTCGCCGGCCGTTCCGGGCTGGTCAACGCGCCAACGGGCAGTGGCAAGACCTTGTCGCTAGCCATACCCATACTGATCGAAGGCCTGTCGCTGAAGCCGAAAAAGGTCCAGGCGCTGTGGATAACCCCCATCCGGGCCCTTTCCAAGGAAATTCATTCCGCCGTATCCCTGGCGGCAGAAGGTCTTGGTTCACCATGGAAGATTGGTGTTCGAACCGGTGACACCCGGGTATCGGAGAAGTTGCGCCAGAAGGAAAAGCCACCCGCGTTCCTGATTACCACGCCGGAGAGCCTTCACCAACTGCTGTCCCAAAAGGGCTACCGCGAGTATTTCATGGACCTTAAAGCCATAGTCGTTGATGAGTGGCATGAATTGATGGGCTCCAAACGAGGAGTCCAGATGGAACTTGCCCTTGCGCACCTTAAGGCGCTGTGCCCGGGGCTCAAGGTCTGGGGCATCTCGGCGACGATCGGGAACATGGAACAGTCGCTGCAGGTATTGCTGGGCGCTGACGAGGCACGCCAGGCCCATGCGGTGGTGCGTGCCAGCATCGAAAAAAAGGTGGAAGTCATTTCGGTGTATCCCGAAAATGTGGAGAACCTCCCGTGGTCGGGCCACCTTGGGATACACCTGCTCGACAAAGCAATTGAAGTGGTGCGGCAGAGTCAGAGCACACTGATATTCACCAACACCCGGTCATTTGCAGAGATTTGGTACCAAAAGATGCTCGATCGGGCGCCCGAACTGTCGGGCCTCATCGCCATGCACCACGGGTCGATCAGCCAGGAACTTCGGCATTGGGTCGAAGAGCAGCTGCATGAGGGTAAACTCAAAGCGGTCATCTGTACCTCGAGCCTGGACCTCGGTGTTGATTTCCGGCCTGTGGAGACTATCATCCAGGTGGGGAGCCCCAAGGGAGTTGCTCGGTTTCTGCAACGTGCGGGGCGCAGCGGCCACCAGCCCGGCGCCACGAGCCGTATCTACTTTCTTCCTACGCATTCCCTCGAGTTACTGGAAGCGGCGGCCATCCGGCAGGCAGTAACGGAGAAAGTAGTGGAGGAGCGGTTGCCCTACATTCGATCGTTTGATGTGCTGGTTCAATACCTGGTCACACTGGCCACCGGCGAGGGGTTCGACCCGGCGGCGTTGCTGGAGGAGGTTCGCGGCACCTACTGCTTTCAATCCATTTCAGAAGAAGAATGGTCGTGGGCCCTCAATTTCATTACCACGGGCGGAGCCTCGCTCACCGCCTACGACGAGTACCGGAAGGTGGACATTGAAAACGGCGGTTACAAAGTGACCGACCGAAGAATTGCACTTCGTCATCGCCTTTCCATCGGCACCATCGTAAGTGATGCGTCGATGCTCGTGCGCTACGTGTCGGGGAAGCAATTGGGAACAATCGAGGAATATTTCATTGCACAACTCAACCCGGGTGACGTGTTTTGGTTTGCTGGCCGTAAGCTGGAGTTGGTCCGTGTCAAGGATATGGAGGCGCTGGTACGAAACACCAAGCGCAAGTCGGGGCGCGTACCTTCCTGGCAGGGAGGACGGATGGCCTTGTCGAGCCAGTTGAGCGATATGATCCGGCGCAAGGTCAATGCGGCGGCGGTTGGAGCTCCGGAAGATGAAGAGCTTGTCTTCCTCCGTCCGCTCCTGGAATTGCAGCGCAACCTGTCGCATCTTCCAAAAGAGAACGAGTTCCTCGTCGAGTACTTTGAGACCGCCGAAGGTCACCACGTGGTCATGTACCCCTTCGAGGGAAGACTCGTACACGAAGGGCTTGCCTCCCTGGTGGCATATCGCATCGCGCAGACGCTTCCGATCACGTTTTCCCTCGCCATGAATGACTATGGCTTTGAATTGCTCTCCGATCAGCCAATTCCGCTTGAAGAAGCGCTGGAGACCAATGTGCTGGGCGATGAGAACTTGCTCCGCGACATCCAGGCCAGTATCAATTCCGTGGAGATGGCACGAAGAAAGTTCCGGGATATTGCCAGCATCGCCGGCTTGATTTTCAAAGGCTACCCGGGACAGCGGGTACGGGACAAGCACGTACAGTCGTCATCGCAATTGTTCTTCAGTGTGTTTCACGAGTATGACAGCACCAACCTGCTGCTGTTGCAAGCTTACGAGGAGATGATGGACT
>JAYRXB010000256.1:0-5907 GCA_041917735.1 Cyclobacteriaceae bacterium | reverse complement strand
GTACCTCGGGTTCCAGTCGATGAGCACTCCGCCGAGGTCGAAGATGACAACTTCCTTCTTTCGCATAGATTACACCGCGGAAAATGCCCAACGAAGAAAATCAGGCATGGCCTGTGCCCAGGTTTCCTGGTTATGGCGGCCATCCTTGATCTCCAGGTACTGAATATCGTGGAAGGGCCGGTAGCCCTTGCGCGTAAGCTCGGATATAAGATCCAGCGTGTCGTCGATCGAATCGATTACACCATTCTTGTTTCGATCGCTGTTTTCATCGAGCGTGCCGGTTTGGAACCAGAATTTCAACCCCGGCTTCAGCCTTCCCCGACGAACCTGCAAGTGCATGAGACGGTCGCGGTAGTCGGAGTAGAAGAAACTGCTGGCATCACGCTTGCGCCACCAGAACGAGCCGCTAAACACGCCGACTTTCCCAAACTGATCCGGATGATTCCAGGCGATGTCCATCGCCGAAAGCCCACCCAGTGAATACCCCGCGAACGCCCGCGCTGCGGGAACCCCGGAAAGCGGGTAGCGGTATCCGAGGTACGGCACCAATTCCCTGATCACATAATCACTGTACGCCTTGGCCGATTTTCCACGTCCATGATAATCGTGCCGGTAGGCCACACCGTATTCCTGCATCCGATCACCGGCGGTAATGCCCACCACGATGATTTCCGGAATCGCCTTTTCGGCAACTAGCTTTTCCACCGTCGATTTGACTTTTACAGCTTCGCTGTCCTGGCCGTCATTGAGTAATAGCAGCGGGTATGTGCGCGTCTTGTCCAATTCCGGCGGCGTGAGGATTTCCACCTCCACGTTGCGCTGAAGTATCTTGGTGTAAATCCCTGTCAGCTTTTCGGCGGAATACCGGAACGTGGGCTCCGGCGTATCGGTGATTTCCTGGGCTAACGGGGCTTGTTCCATGTGAATGTTTGCAAAAATAGAGGATCACAGCCTAACTTACCTCAGCGGAGCCTTCAATAACCGCTTTCATGTACGAACATTATCACCGCTGGTACTCCACCAGCCTCAACCGGGAAATGGAAGTTCTTGCTTTCGGCACACGGGGTTACCCGGTGATGTTGTTTCCCACGTCGATGGGCCGATTCTACGAGAACAAGGACTTTAAGTTGCTCGACAGCGTAGCCTGGTTCGTGAATGAAGGCCTGGTAAAGATCTATTGCCCCGATGGAATCGATTCATTGAGTTGGTATAACCGCAACATTCATCCAGCGCACCGGGTGATGAACCACATCTGGTATGATCAATACCTGCTCACGGAATTGGTACCACTCATGCAACGGGAGACCGGCGTTTCGCGAATTGCGACAGCCGGATGCAGTTTTGGCGGATACCATGCCACCAATTTTGCGTTCCGACACCCGGAGGTAGTGAAGTACGTCTTCAACATGGGTGCCGCGTTCGATATCAAAGATCAACTGGACGGCTATTACGACGACAACGTGTATTTCAACAACCCGCCCGACTTTATTCCGAATGCACAGAGTCCGTATTTTCAGGACATGTTTGTTGTGCTGGGTACGGGCACTCATGACATGTGCTGGGATGCCAATGAAAAAATGGCGTCGGTCCTGCGCAACAAAGGAATTAACCATTGGCTCGACGTACGGCAGGATGCACCGCATGACTGGCCGGCCTGGCGCCAGATGTTTCCGCACTACCTATCATTGATCAAGTAATGACCGCTTTCCGCCGGGCTGCAGTGGCCAGTCTTCTGGTCGCAGGACTTGCCGGGTGGAACAACTTGGTGGCAAAACCGATACAGGCCGCTGAAGCGGTGGTCATTGGTGGCATCAAACAGTGGATAGATATCCGTGGGGTAAACGACACCCTTCCGGTACTCCTGTTTCTGCACGGAGGACCGGGCAATTCGGTGATCCGGTATGCCGACAAGTTCACAGCCATCCTCCAGCGGCATTTTGTAGTTGTACAATGGGATCAGCGCGAAAGCGGAAAAACCGCAAGCCTGAATGCTTCCCCTGTCAAGGTCAGTGTTGCCGTGATGGAGTCTGATGCGTCAGCGATGGTTGACTATCTCCGGAAGCGGTTCTCCAGGAGAAAGATCTACCTGGTAGGCCACTCCTGGGGTGGCTTTCTTGCGCTTCGCGTTGCATCGCAGCACCCCGACTGGCTGGAGGCTTGTGTGGCCGTCGCCCCGATGATCAATCAATGGGAGAGTGAGCGGCAATCCCTGGACTGGTTGCTCCAGAAGGCGCAGGAAGAAGGAAATGAAAAGGCCAGGATACAGTTGGAGGATGTACGTATTCCTTTTCGCAGCATAGAAGAACTCTATTTTCACCGGTACTGGCTTTCGGTGGCCAATGGATCAACCCCGGTATCGAAGTCTTTCGTGAAGCGATGGGGTGCGAAGTGGTTTGACGTATACCGTGAGGCATGCGCCATAAACCTGATCGAGCGTTCCCCGGAATTGCGGTGCCCGGTGTATTTTTTTGTAGGTCAGAAGGACCGGCAGGCTTCGTCAACGATTTCGGAGGCCTATTTCCGTTTGGTTCGGGCGGAAAAAAAGGAATTGATTTGGTTTACAAATTCGGGTCATAGTCTTAACCTTACAGAACCGATCAAGTTCCAGGAATCCATCGTGGGGTTATTGCCCAAATGAACCGGGGTTGATCATCAGACAAAACCCAGATAGTCATGAAAAAGATTGGTGTATTGCACGGAATGGAGCGTTCGTTTCCCGAAGCATTTGTGGAGCGAATCAACAAAATGGGGCTTAAGGACATCAGCGCGGCGCCTGTCCAGGTAGATATGGTTGAGCAAGGTGCGCCATGCGGTTACGATGTGATCGTGGATCGCATTTCCCAGGATGTGCCCTTCTACCGCGCGTACCTTAAGAACGCGGCGAGCAGTGGAACGGCCGTTATCAACAATCCATTCTGGTGGAGCGCCGATGAGAAATTCTTCAACAATGCACTGGCCGTCAAGTTGGGCGTGCCCGTCCCCAAAACGGTGATCCTTCCATCACACGAGCGCCCCACGGATACCTCCGACGCGTCCTTCAGCAACCTCAAGTTCCCGCTCAGTTGGGAGCAGATATTTGCCCATATCGGTTGGCCAGCCTACATGAAGCCGCACGCCGGCGGTGGATGGAAGAGCGTGTACAAACTCCGTGGACCCGATGAGTTTTTTGAAGCGTATCGCCAGACCGGGCAGTTGGTGATGATGCTGCAGGAGGAGATTATTTTCGAAGAATATTTCCGTTGTTATTGCCTGGGGCGCAAGTACATCCGGATTATGCAATATGAGCCGCGCAATCCGCACCACCTTCGCTATGCCGTCAACAAAGGACCGGCATCGGAAAAACTGCTGAAGAAGGTGCATGACTACGTCCTGCAGTTAAACCAGGCCCTGGGCTACGACTTTAACACGGTGGAGATGGCCGTTCGGGACGGCATTCCGTATGCCATAGATTTCTGCAATCCTGCACCTGACGCAGAAGTGACGTCGGTGGGTCAGGAAAATTTTGAGTGGGTGGTTGAGCATGCAGCCAAGATGGCGGTGGAACGTGCACGCGTGCATGTGCCCGGCAAGGACAACCTTACCTGGGGCACGTATGTATCGGATGGGGTGGCGCGGTTTCAGGGGGCATCCGCCAAGGCGGAGCCCGCTGCAAAGACCCCCAAAGCGCCTGCAAAAAAGAAATAAGGAGTCAGCCCATGGAAAAGTTTACGCTCGGGGTGGAGGAGGAGTACATGGTCGTGAGCCCGATGACCCGGGAGCTTGCGTCGCATGACCAGAAGATTGTGGAAGTAGCCTCGAAGGTGCTCAATGATCAGGTGAAGGCCGAGATGCACCAGGCGGTCGTGGAAGTCGGATCGGGAATCTGCCGAAACGCCGAAGAAGCCCGGGAAGACATAATCCGGCTTCGCCGCGGCGTTGCCGAGATAGCCGGCAGCCTGGGATTTCGAATTGGAGCCTCGGGCACGCACCCGTTTTCACACTGGTCGCAGCAACTCATCACGCCGAATCCCCGGTACGACGCCATCGTCAATGAAATGCAAGAGGCCGCCCGGTCCAACCTCATTTTTGGATTGCACGTGCATGTCGGGATCTCCGACAAGAACACCGCCATCCACATCATGAATACGGCCCGCTATTTTCTTCCCCACATTTACGCGTTGTCCTGCAATTCCCCGTTCTGGGAAGCGCGCAACACCGGGTTCAAGTCCTTCCGGACGAAAGTATTCGACAAGTTTCCCCGAACGGGTATCCCGGATGACTTTGCGGATTGGGACGATTACAAAAATTACGTCAACCTCCTGATCAAGACGGGCTGTATCGACAATGCGAAGAAGATCTGGTGGGATGTGCGGGTACACCCGTTCTTTGACACCATCGAATTCAGGATCTGCGACGTGCCCATGCGCGTGGATGAGTCGATCGCCATTGCGGCGCTTTTCCAGGCCGTGGTTGCCAAACTCTACAAGTTGCGCCAGAAGAACATGAGCTTCATCATGTATCACCGGGCGCTCATCAACGAAAACAAATGGCGCGCATCACGCTATGGCATCGATGGAAAGTTGATTGATTTCGGCAAGGAAGCAGAAGTCGATACCCGCGTTCTGATTCATGAGTTGCTTGAGTTCGTCGATGACGTGGTCGACGAGTTGGGCAGCCGCCAGGCCCTGAAGTCGGTGGAGCAGATCCTGTCGGAGGGCACCGGTGCTGACAGGCAATTGGCGGTATTTGAGCAAACCCGCAGCCTTTCCGCGGTGGTCGATTACATTGTCGAACAAACGTTGAAAGGGTGCTGACAGACCCTGTATCTTTGTGGTGAAATCGTTGCATTGAGTCTTTCAACTACCATCCGCATCGCCATCCTCGATATGTACGAGGGCACTGCCAACGAAGGCATGCGCGGAATCCGTGAAATCATCGATGCGTTTTCCGTGGATTTTCACAAGGAAGTCCAGTATGACATCTTCGATGTTCGCGGAAGTGCAGCGGTACCCGGCACCGAATACGACGCCTATATTTCAAGCGGAGGGCCCGGAAGTCCACTGGACAGTGCCGGTTCGTTGTGGGAGCAGCGCTACTTTGGGTTGATGGAAGCCATTAAGCTTCACAACCGCAATTTTCCGGATCAGCCCAAACATGTTTTCCTGATTTGTCATTCCTTCCAGGTCTTCTGCCGCTATTATGGTTACGGACTGGTATCCAAACGAAAGAGCACATCGTTTGGCGTGATGCCTTGCCATAAGACGGACGAAGGACACCACGATACACTGCTCCGTTCGCTGGATGATCCGTTTTGGGTGGTCGACTCCCGCGACTACCAGCTAACACAGCCTGACCTGGACAAAATCGAAGCACACGGGGGATCCATCCTTTGTATCGAGAAATACCGCCCGCATGTGAAGCTCGAGCGTGCGGTCATGGCCATACGGTTTGACGATGCCTTTTTCGGGACACAGTTCCATCCCGAAGCGGACGCCACCGGCATGCGCATGTACTTGCTTCGTGAAGACAAGAAAAAACTGGTGATCGACAAATTCGGGGAAGAGAAGTATTGGGAAATGCTCGAACACCTCAATGACCCCGATAAGATCATGCTGACACACAACACCGTCTTGCCCCGGTTCTTGACGCAGGCGCTCCGGCACAAACTTTCTGAAGTTCCATCATGATTACCGCTGTCCGGAAAGCATATAACCAGGCATTCTCGGAGACTACGTACGAGCACTTTCTCCGCGATTTGAATGCACTTTACGGCCGTGAAATAACGTTTCGCGTAGCAGAGACACCGGTATTTGTGGGCAAGCACTTTGAAGGCTTGTTGCGCAAGGCAGGCGACGATATTGTTGATTTCCTGGTTCGACCGGACTTTAAGAATCTGACGGAGAAAGCAATTCCCTCCCGGTTACGCGT
>JAYRXB010000255.1:0-2143 GCA_041917735.1 Cyclobacteriaceae bacterium | reverse complement strand
GTGGCGTCACGCACGAGCTGCCGGTCTACGCCGGTGACTTTCTCCAGTTCATCGAGGTTGGCCTTCAATATCTGTTGGCGAAAGTCTTCGTAGCCTTCCGTGCGCGATTCAATGAACGCCTTGTTTTCGAGACCTTCCGACACAATGTAGTACAGCATCATGTTCAGCAGGGCGACGTTGGTGCCCGGGCGGAGGGGCAGGTGATAGGTTGCGTAGCGCGCCAGCTCCGTCCGCCGCGGGTCGACCACGATGGTGGTCTTGCCCTTCATGGCGAACTGCTTGAATTTCGCTCCGGTTACCGGGTGCCCGTCGGTTGGGTTTGCGCCAATCACCAGGATGCAATCGGCGTACTTCAGGTCTTCAATGGAATTCGTCGCTGCGCCGGTGCCGAAGCTCTTCTGCATGCCCAATGCCGTGGGTGAGTGGCAGACACGCGCACACGAGTCGATGTTGTTGGTGCCGATCACCACGCGGATGAACTTCTGCATGAGGTAGTTCTCCTCGTTGGTGCACCGCGCCGAAGAGATGCCGGCGATGTAGTCGGGGCCGTGGTTTTTCTTGATGTCCGAAAGCTTGGCGGCTATGAAGTCATAGGCTTCGTCCCAGGTAGCCGGAACCAGTTCGTCGTTCTTCCGGATGAGTGGGGTCCGCAGGCGGTCGGGGTGGTTGTAGAACGAGAAGGCAAAACGCCCTTTCAGGCAGGTATGTCCCTGGTTGACCTCCGCATCGTAGGGAGCCTGTATGGATTTCACCTGCTCTTCCTTCACAGCAACTTCCAGGTTGCAGCCTACCCCGCAGTAGGTACAGGTGGTGCGCACTTTCTTGTCGACCTGCAGGCTTTTGGATTCAAACACATCCGAGATGGCCGAGGTGGGGCAGGCCTGCGCGCAGGCGCCGCAGCTCACGCAGTCCGACTGCATGAAGCTTTCATCGAAACTCTTTACAATGTGGCTGTCGAAACCGCGGCCGGCCATGCTCAGTACAAATTCGCCCTGCACTTCGTCACAAGCCCGCACGCAACGGAAGCAGTTGATGCACTTCGACAAGTCGGAGGTCATGTAGGGATGACTCTTGTCCTTTTGCCGGTCCAGGTGGGTCTTTCCCTCCGGGTACCGCACGTCGCGGATGCCCACGCGGGCGGCGACGGTCTGCAGTTCGCAGTTGTTGTTGACTTCGCAGATGAGGCAATCGAGCGGATGGTCGGTGAGCACCAGTTCGATGATGTTCTTCCGCAGCCGGTTGATCCGTTCCGTGTCGGTGTACACCGACGCATTGGGCGGCATGGGTGTATGGCAGGAGGCCACCACTTTTGTCGGGCCGTTGGGCTGAAGGGCCATCTCCACACTGCACACCCGGCAGCTGCCGAAGGGCTCCAGGTTAGGAGCGTCGCAAAGCGTGGGTATCCGGTTCTTGCCCTGATGGCGGCGAATAAACGACAACACCGTCTCGCCGCTCTTTACCTCAAACGGCTTGTCGTTGATGTAGGCGATGTTGGCCTGTTCAACTGTGCTGACTTTCACCATGGGTAAAATACGGTTGAAGTTCGTCTGCGAAATACTGAAGCGCATTCTTGACCGGAAGGGGGAGGCCGCCGCCGAGCATGCACAGGGAGCCGATGGTCAACGTCTCCAACAGGTCGTCGAAGAGCACCCGGTCTATTTTGTAGCCGCCGTGCTGCGCCTTGGTCAGCATTTCCTGCCCGCGTGTCGAGCCGAGCCGACACGGAAAGCACTTGCCACAGCTCTCGTGCGCGGTGAAGGCAAACAGGTGTTCGACGTACGTGATCAGCGGAAATTTTTCCGGGATGCACACGATACTGGCGTGCCCCAGCAGAAACCCATTCTGGGCAAAGGATTCGAAATCAACGGTCAAGTCGCCGATTTTCGTTGCAGGCACCAGCCCGCCGAGCGGACCTCCAATGTGCAGCGCCTTGACGGGCTCTCGAAACCCGCCGGCCATTTCCACCACAGCCTGCAGCGGTGTGCCCATGTCTACTTCATAGATGCCGGGTTTCTTAAAGAAGCCGTCCAGGGACAACAGTTTGGTTCCCGTGGACTTGCTTGTGCCGGTTGAGGCAAAGGCCTTTCCGCCGTACTCTATTATATAGGGGAGGTTGGCCAGGGTTTCCACGTTGTTCACCACC